>JADYYF010000162.1 GCA_020853795.1 Candidatus Zixiibacteriota bacterium | reverse complement strand
TAATGCCGTCTGCTTCACCACGCTCGATGCGTTCGATCATGTCGTTGAATATTGGTCTCCCAGGCGCCTTTGCACTCATGGATTCTTGGTACCGTCCGATGACCTCTATATCCGGCCTACCTTCAAATACACGAGCCACCTCAGCTTTCTGAGACTCGATGGAGAGGATCTGTCGATCCTCGGACTCCGTGGATTTTCGGCAGTATATTAAGTATTTCATGTTTGGGCGAGCACTATCGATTGCCCGAATCGGGTCATTCTGTCACGCATCGCAGGTAAACTATATCACGCGACAGCAATTTGTCAGGTCTTGGCGTCTCCGCGTTGCCGCATTCAAGACAAATAAGAACGCCGTAATGGTTGCTCAAGATAAGGACGAATTCACGATGGCTTCGTTGAGTTCTACTTCTTCTGCCTCAGGCTTCCGGGTGCAGATCGATTCGAATTTCCGGGGTTCCTGCGGGCGCCTCCTCATCGTTCGATTGTATTTCCGAACCGTGTTTGGGAGAAGGACTGACTAGTCCTCTTTTCGGATATTCGACCAGCCTGATGGAGGTTCCGCAATTCCGGTACGCTGGTTCGATGTCAAATACAAAAAACAATCCGATTGTTTCCGAGCGCCTCCAAAACGGGACCATCATGGAGACTGTCTATTGCGCATCCGCCAAGCAGACTCAGTTGGTCACGCTCACCGACGGTGTAATATCCATGCGAGCCGTCTTGACGACGGCTAGCGGTGAAGAATTCGTTCCGGTTGCTGCATCAAATAACCTGATCAAGCACGGCGCATTGCTGTTCGCGGAGAAGGCGGAGCCTTATGACTCACTCTCCGACCTAGTTTCGAACATCGAATCGTACATTTACCGCTACGTGGATCTAAGCGATCATTTCCTAAAGCTCTCCTGCTACTACGTGCTTCTAAGCTGGGTCTATGATGCCTTCAACGAACTACCCTACCTCCGCTTCCGCGGTGACTACGGATCCGGACAGTCAAGGGCCCTCTTCGTTATTGGTTCTTTGGCATACAAGCCGTTCTTCGCCAGCGGCGCCTCAACCGTTTCACCAATCTTCCATACCTTGGATAGTTTCAGAGGCACGCTCATATTTGATGAAGCGGATTTCCGCTTCAGCGATGAGAAGAGTGAACTGATCAAGATATTCAACAACGGGAATGTGCGGGGATTTCCGGTCCTGCGGACTACGATAACCACCACCCGGCAATTTGATCCCAGAGCCTTCAATGTTTATGGTCCGAAGATCGTGGCCATGCGCAAGGCCTTTGAGGACCAGGCGCTTGAGAGTCGCTTCCTCACCGAAGAGATGGGGCAGCGTCAACTGCGCCCCGGAATCCCGATCAACCTCCCGGATGTGCAGCAGACGGAAGCGACAGCCCTTCGCAATAAGCTCTTGATGTACCGCTTCAACACCTTGCCGCGAGCCAAAATCGATCCGTCGCTCGCGGACCCCACGTTGTCGCCTCGACTGAATCAGATCTTGGTCCCGCTGCTTTCCATCATCCCGGATTCTGCTTTGAGACAAGACGTTGTCGTAGCGGCACGCGGCTTTGATCAAAAACTGCGCCAGGACCGGTCTTCAACCATTGAAGCTAATGTCCTTGAAGTGCTTCGGGATCGGCTGAAGCTGGAACGGGGACCGTCGGTGCCAATCGGAGATATCACGAGCGAGGTGAACCGCCGCTTCGGCGTTGACTACGAGCGTCCGGTGACACCTCGCATCGTCGGCAGCATCCTGCGGAAGCGGCTACGACTCCCTACCTGGAAGAGTCATGGTGTGTACGTGATCGCGGCTTCTGAGAGGGAGAAAGTAAATGCGCTAGCCGAGCGCTACGGCGTCCCTGAGTCCGGTTCGGAGGCCTGTGGATAGCTGGACGCATCCCGAGGCTGATGCATTCTGCAAGCAGTATCAGCGATGATTGGAGATTGCCAAAGCCCTAGCGGTGGATTGTGGCCTTGATAAAATAGACCCGGGTGATAGAAGTAAATAGGAACTCCAAGGCGAGCTGAAGCCCGCGAACGTGTCGCTGGCTTCTTTCGCCTATTGGAGGACCAATGAATAGGGCGCTGATAGAAAAGGTTAAGGCAAAAATGGCTGGCTATCCGATCTATAGTCAAGAGAAGGTCGAGGACAAGCTCGTGATCATGAAGCTTTTCAACGCCTTTGGCTCCGGAACGTGGTACCTCATCGAGTACGACCCCCGAGAGAAGCGGGCATTCGGATATGTGACGGGTCTTGGAGGTGATGAGTGGGGATACATCAGTATCCAGGAACTTGCCGAACTTACGCTGCGAGGTACGTCGGTGCCCCACATCGAGGTGGATCGGCATTTCCGACCGACGCGATTCAGTGAACTCAAGTGGTAGCAACTGCCCTCCCAAAACGGGAGGGCTTCTTCTTGTCCCCAGCCGAGAGAGACTCGCCGTCATGAGCCGTTGGTGCGAGAAGTTGAGATGGCCCTTGTGCCCAGGCTAATGTATAGTGCAAAAAGTACGCCGCAAGTTCACTGCAGATTTCGCCATTTTGCCCGGAATAGTCATTTCGCAATGATAGAATGTCGGGCGCTTCAACTATGCACGACATACAACTCTGAGCGAAGGCCTGCTCTATCGTGACGGGGCCGACTATCGCCGCAAACAATTGGACTGAGCCGACAACCGAAAGGAAGATTGAATTGGAAAGGCGCCTTGCTATGCATTAGCCGACAGGGTTGTTAATTATTACGGATGCCGCAAGAATTCCAATCATCTCTGCATGGATGTAAAGAAAAATGTCCACTGACAAGAACCGCTTCGACTCTTGGCTCAAAGAAGACTTGTACCGCGACATTATCTACCGTGTGTTTCTCTGGGCCAGCATATCAGGTAGCGCGGTATATCTCGCGACGGGCCTTGGACAACTGGCCGCGGTCGAATATTTCGAACAGGTGGGCAAGGGCATCATGCCTCTACTAAACATAGTGGGTACAATCGCGCTTATACTCTTGCTGCTTGCTATGATGTTCAAGGACTTGGAATACGTTGATGATTTCCATTTCGGCCAAGCAAGAGTAATTGGGTGCATCGGGGGGTTCGTTCGCCGCACTGCAGGGGACCTCAGCTTGTGGGTGCTCGGTGCGGTGGTGGCGATATTTACCTCGGCAAGTGTCGCAGTTTTTGCGGAGGCCACAACTCTTGGGCTAGGGCTCCAAGCAGTCTTGCAATTGACCAGGTTTTATGCACTGATCCTCCTGATGTTTTTGGGGATAGCCTGTCTAAGTGTGCTCGTTCGTCGCGAAGAGCCTCCGACCTCCAGTTTACGCACTGCACCGGCCTTGTTGAGGAGCCTGATTCCGTGACCCCTCACCAGAAAACAGTAGCTATCTGGTTGATCTTGCACGATAATATCGGAATCGTCCAGTCACC
>JADYYF010000161.1 GCA_020853795.1 Candidatus Zixiibacteriota bacterium | reverse complement strand
TTCTTGGGCAGATGCAAATGGCGCGTGATGTTCTCCACCACCACGATCGCATCATCCACCAGGATACCGATCGAGAAAATCAGCGCGAACAGCGTGATGCGGTTGAGTGTGAAACCTGTCAGGTAGAACACCAATAGTGTCAACGCCAGCGTCGAGGGAATGGCCAGCGCCACAATCACCGACTCGCGCCAGCCCAGGCTGATCAGGATCAGGATCGACACCGACACAATCGCAATCAGCATGTGCAGCAGCAGCTCGTCCGACTTTTCCTGCGCGGTTTCCCCGTAGTGGCGGGTGATCGTCATCTCGACATTCGACGGAATCAGTTTCGGGCGTAAGTGCTCGACTTTTTCCAGTACCCGCTCGGCGACGGCAATCGCGTTCGTGCCGGCGCGTTTGGCGATCGAGAGCGTCACCGCCGCTTCATCTTCATGCCGCTGGCCCGAGGCGGCTCCCGAACCAAAAACTACTACCTGTCGCAGTTCTTCCGGACCGTCGACAACGGTCGCCACGTCGCGGAGATACACGGGTGCGCCGTTGAAAACTCCCAGCACTACGCGGTTGACGTCCTCAACGTCGCGCAGGAATCCGCCCGTCTCGACGATGATTTCTTCATTGTTGCGAACGATCCCACCCGCGCGATTCTGCCGGTTTGCCGCCTGCAACACCGGGATCACGCTTAGCGGATCAAGATTCCGTGCCGCCAGTGCGCCCGGATCAAGCTGGATGCGATATTGGCGCCTCAGGCCGCCGATCATGTGCGTCTCGGAAACATCCGGCACCTGCTTGATCTGCTCTTCAATCTCGGCCACCACGCGACGCAGGAAATAATGGTCTTCCGTTGAACTGTGAAATGTCAGCGCCAGAATCGGCACATCGTCGATCGACCGCGGCTTCAGGAGCGGAAACGACACTCCCGGCGGAATCCGATCAAAGTTGGACTGCAACTTTTGATTGAGTTTGACCAGGCTCTTTTCGATGTCTTCCCCCACCAGGTAGCGGACAATCACCAGCGCCTCTTCCGGGCGCGAGATCGAGTAGACGTATTCAACGCCCGGGATCTCCCAGATCAACTTCTCCATCGGCGCCGCCACCCGCTTCTCAACCTCTTCCGCGCTAAACCCGGGGACGCGCACCATGACATCCACCATCGGCACCTTGATCTGCGGCTCTTCCTCGCGCGGCAGCAGCGAGACCGCCAGTAATCCCAGCAGCACCGAAGCCAAAATGAATAGCGGCGTCAGCTTCGAATCGACGAACATCCGGGCCAGTGCACCCGCCAGGCCCGGTGACTTGTGCGTGTCCGACTCGTGCCGGCTCATAGCGACACCTCAACGCGATCACCGTCGAGCAGGTCGCGTTGATCGCTGACGACCACGGATTCATCCTCGCGCAAACCGGACAAGATCTCCAGCTTGTCGGGCAATTGCCGTCCGATCCGCACCAGCCGCAACATTGCGCGCTGGTCCGGCGTCACGACGTAGACCAGGTCCAACTGGCCGCGACGTACCCAGGCCGAACGCGGCACATACAACGTGACGTCGCCACCTTCGGCCGGCAAGAGCAGTCGCCCAAACTGGCCCGGCCGCAGCTTCTCGAGCGCCGGCAATCCGATCTTGGCGGAGAATGTCCGGCTCATCGGATCGGCTGAAGGGGACAGCTCATCCACGCGGCCCATGACCGTCGTATCGATGACGGCGATCGCGATGCGCACCTGCTGACCGACTGTAATCTTGTTGCGATACGATTCCGCAATCGTCACCGTGAATCGCGGCGCCCCCGCTTCCTCCAACGTGAACAACGGTTGACCCGGAAACGCCAGATCGCCGACGTCGACCAGCTTGCGCGTTACCACCCCGGAAAACGGCGCCGTGATCCGGGCATAGCTCAGAAATGTCTCCGCTTCGTGCAGTCCGGCCTCCGCGACCGCGGCGCGCGCCTTGATGCCGTCATATTCCTGCTGCGTAGCCGCACTTTCCGCGAGCAGCTTCTCGAAACGCGCCAGATCCTGTGATGCCTGTTCATTCATTGCCCGCGCCTGCTGGACCTTGGCTTGAAACTCCCTGGTGTCCAGCTCCGCCAGCAAATCTCCAGCCTTGACCCGGCTGCCGATATCGACGATGATGTGATCGATGCGCGACTGCACTTTGGTGCTGATATCCGCCGTGTTGCGCGCAACCACCGAACCCATGATCTCATCGTATGCGCCGCTGGCCAGCCGCTCCACGCGCGCGACCTTAACGGCCTTCGGCGTCATGTCGTCATTTGATTGCGGCTGCTGCTTGTCACCGCCGCAACCGGCCAGCACCAGCGTGAAGAAAACTACAATTGACCCGACTATCTGTCTCATCGCGAAGATCCTCCCAATATCGGCAGACTTAGTGCGCGGCGTAGCGTGGCGATCGCAATTAGACGATCCGCCTTGGCCTGCGCCAAACCAACTTCGGCTTGCACAAGATTATTCTCAGCATCTATGACATGCGACGTCAGCACCAGCCCCTGCTCGAAGCGTTGCCTTGTCAGATCGGCGCCTTCACCGGCCAACGCCACCGCCCGTTGCATCACTGCGACGCGCTCCGTCGCCTCCTTGAGCGAATTGGCCGCTGACGTCAACTCAACCGAGGTCTGCAGCCGCGCCAGCCGGGCGCCCTCCTCGGCAGCTCGCATCCGCGCGCGCTTCTCCTTGATCGTCGAACTCGTCAGGAATCCGTCGAATACCGACCAGGACAAGGTCAAGCCGGCTGTCCAACTGTTGTTTGAGCCGTCAAATTCCCAGCCCTTATAGTGGTCGACACTCGCGAACGCCGAAACCGACGGCATCAACCCGCCCCAGGCCGCGCGATATTCGCGCCGCGCCGCATCGGCAAACGCATCCCGCGCCGCCACCTCCGGCCTCATCGCCGGCGCTACGGCCCCCGGCTCGCTTAACTTGACCTCGTCTAACAACTGAAACTCACTCACACTCAGGCTGTCGAGCCCGATCGCCAGTCGCAGCCCTTCCTTGGCCAGGGCGAGGGCATTGCGTGACTGTAGCAGCCGCTCCTCCGCCTGCGCCTTCTCAACTTGCACATTCAACAAGTCGGTCTTCAGCGCGGTCCCGTTGTTGACGCGACTGGTCATCACTTGCTCGGTCGACGCGTAGGCGTTGACCGCCGTCTCGGAAGCGCGGACGAATTCCTGCGCCGTGAGGAGCCCGAGATAGGCGCGCGTCACACCCAGGATGATCTCATCTTCTGTCGCCTGCCGTGCAAAATCGCTACCGCGCGCCGCTGCGCGCGCGGCCCGCCAGATCGCCCAGTCACGTCCGCCATTAAACAAATTGATTGCAACCTGCGCCGTGGCCTGAAAATTGTCGGCGCGATCCGGATTGTTCAAATCACCCGCCAATTGGAATTCCCCCTGATTGAGCGCAAACATGAACACGTTGACCGCATTGTCGCTGGTCGTGTAGCCCGAATTCAGCCGCACCATCGGCAGAAACGCCGCCCGCGCCTGCGCCGCCCGGGCGGCGGCCTCCTGCACTTGCTCGCCGGCAATCCGCACCATCGGCGCCCGCTCCCGGGCCATCTGCGCCGCCTCTTCAAGCGATAACGGCGCACCCATAGCCGTCGCCAC
>JADYYF010000160.1 GCA_020853795.1 Candidatus Zixiibacteriota bacterium | reverse complement strand
GGGCAATTCGCCGATAGACCTGCACAGGGCGCTTGCGAAGAGTGCCACAGCGTCGCAGGCTTCCGCCCGGCCAAGTTCACAATCGAACAGCATCAGCAATCGCAATATCCGCTCGCCGGAGCGCACTTGGCCGTGCCCTGCGACGGCTGTCATACTGCGAAGACCAGGCAAACCGCGAAGCCCGAATATCGCTTCGCGTTTGCATCAACCGCCTGCGAGGCATGCCACGGCGACCCGCACAAGGGCAGCCAGAAGCAGCTGTCCACTGCTAGCACCTGCGAGAGCTGTCACCGAGTCGAGAGCTGGGGGCAGGTCGCGTTTGATCACACGCAGACCAAGTTTCCTCTGGTCGGCAAGCATGCGACAACTCCCTGCCGCCAATGCCATTCCAGCGATCCAAAGAAATTCGATCCGGCCGCGATGAAGTTTGTGCTCGCTAACTTCGCTTGTGCCGACTGTCATCAGGATGCACACCGCGGGCAATTTGCAGCGGCAAGCGCCAAGCCGCCAACCGATTGTGCGCGCTGTCACTTTTCTACACACTGGTCGGACATTAATTTCGACCACAACCGCGACTCTGCATATAAACTGGAAGGCGCCCATCTTAAGGTTCCCTGTCGCGGCTGCCACAAAAGTGAATCTACAGATTCGACCCTGGTAGTCCGATATAAGCCATTAAGCACTGCGTGCAAGTCTTGTCACGACTCTGAACTACTGCAAAATCGGACGCAACCGTGAAGAAGTTGTCAATCTTCGTCATCGCGATCGTCGGAATGGGCCTGATGTTGGTATTGTCGCTGGGCGGCTCGCGCAACCCGCATGGCGACATCGATCTGGCCTGCGAGGCGTGCCATACGTCCACCTCCTGGACAGAGATGAGGTCGGACGGCAGCTTCGATCACGACGACACCGGGTTTCCATTGATCGGTGCCCACAGACAGACTGCCTGCATTTCCTGTCACAAGGATCTCAAATTCGCTGAAACCAAGGACCGCTGTGCCGATTGCCACAGCGACATTCATCGCGGCAAGTTGGGCGATCAATGTCAAAGTTGTCATACTTCCGAAAGCTGGGAGAATCGCCGCGAGCTTTTCGACCAGCACGCCGCACTTGGCTTCACCCTGACCGGCGTGCACGCGATCGCCGACTGCAATGCCTGTCACGTCAACCAACTACGCGATGATTTTGCCGGCACGCCGACCGAATGCGCCGGCTGTCACGACGACGATTTTCGCTCGACCGACAATCCCGACCATGAGTTGGCAGCCTTCCCGCTCGATTGCGAAACTTGCCACAGTCTCGCGGCGAACACCTGGCGCGGCGCCCGTTACGATCATCCGCCCGAGTTCCGGCTCGAGGGCGGCCATGCCGGCCTCGAATGCATTGCCTGTCATGCCACGCAGTTTGCCGGTACGGTCAACGAGTGCTTCGCTTGCCACGCCGGCGATTTCCAATCCGCACCTGATCCGGATCACGAGCAAGCCAGCTTCGACCACAATTGCACCGTCTGTCACAACAGCGTCGCCTGGTCGCCGGCGACATTCAACCACGACCTGACGGCATTCCCCCTGACGGGCGGCCATGCCGGTATTGAATGTGCCAAGTGTCATGGCAACGGCTACAGCAACACTTCCACCGACTGTTTCTCCTGCCATGGCGGCGATTTTGCCGAAGCCGACAATCCCGATCACGACGCCAACAACTTCGATCACAATTGCACCGGTTGCCACACGACGACCGCCTGGGAGCCCTCAACCTTTGACCACAACCAGACGGACTTTGCCCTAACGGGCGCGCATCGATCGCTCGATTGTGTCAGTTGCCACGCTGCCGGCTATGCCAACACTGCCGGTGACTGCTACTCCTGCCACAGCGACAATTTTGCCGGTGTCAGTGATCCGAATCACGCAGCAAACAACTTCAGCCACGATTGCACGCAGTGCCATACGACCAGCGGCTGGTCGCCGGTGAATTTTGATCATGCGAACACTGGGTTCTTGCTGACCGGCGGACACGCCGGACTCGAGTGCGCCAGCTGCCATGCCGGCGGCTACGCGAACACCTCCTCCGACTGCTATTCCTGTCATGCCCAGAGTTTTGCGGGCGTAACCGATCCCAATCACGTCACCAACGGCTTCCCGCACGAGTGCCAACAGTGCCATTCGACCGAATCGTGGACACCTGCCGAACCGCGCGGATTCGACCACGCCGTCACCGGATTCTTGCTGACCGGCGCCCACGCAACGCTGGCGTGCCTGAACTGCCATACAAGCGGCTACACCGACACTTCGCCGCTCTGTTATTCTTGTCACGCGGCTGACTTTGGCGCTGCGCTCGATCCCAATCACGCCCAGAACAATTTTGACCACGACTGCGGCACCTGTCACTCCACTGCGGCCTGGGAGCCGTCAACATTCGATCATAGCCAGACCGAATTTGCACTGACCGGCGCCCACGCGTCGCTGGCGTGCATTAGTTGTCATGCCACCGGCTATACCGGCACGCCGACGGACTGTTACTCATGTCATCAGGGGGACTTTGCCGCCGCAGTTGATCCCAGTCACGTCGACAACAATTTTGATCATGACTGCTCTTCCTGTCACACGACCGGCGCTTGGTCGCCAAGCAGCTTTGACCATGCGGCGACGGCATTCCCGCTGACGGGGGCGCATGCAAGCGTCAATTGCATTTCTTGTCATGCGATCGGATATGTGTCAACCCCGAATGACTGCTTCTCATGTCATCAAACGGATTTCAACACCGTCACCGAGCCGAATCACGCATTGCAGAATTTCGATCACGACTGCCTGCGCTGTCACACGACAACGGCTTGGACCCCGTCCAGCTTCGACCATGGTACAACCGAGTTCCCCTTAACCGGAGCGCACACGAGCCTGCAGTGCATTGCCTGTCATTCCAGCGGTTACGTCAACACGGCGACCGCGTGCATTGCTTGTCACCAGCAGGCCTACGATTCCGAGGTGAATCCGCGCCATGCGCAGGCGGGATTCGACACTGAATGCCAGACCTGCCATACGACAACGACCTGGAACCCCGCCAATTGGGATCACGCGAGCACCGGCTATTCGTTGACCGGCGCGCATGTCCCGCTGGATTGCCAGTCCTGCCATACCTTGACATATTCCGGAACTGCGACGACCTGCATTGGCTGTCACCAAACGGATTTTGCCTCAGCAAACGATCCGGATCATGACACCAATAACTTCGATCAAAATTGCCTGCAGTGCCACAATACTACTGCCTGGTCGCCGTCAACCTTTAATCATGCGACAACCGGCTTCTTGCTGACCGGCGGTCATGCGGGACTGGCATGTATAACGTGCCATGCTACCGGATATTCCAGTACCAGCAGCGATTGCTACTCGTGTCACAGCGGCGATTTCAGTTCCACGACTAACCCGAATCACGCGCAGAACAACTTCGACCACAATTGCGTGAATTGTCACAATACGACGGCCTGGCAGCCGTCGACGTTTAATCACGCGACGACGGCTTTTCCGTTGACCGGCGCACACACATCACTGCAGTGTATCGCCTGCCATGCGAGCGGCTACGTCAGCACACCAACAGCTTGTTACGATTGCCACAGCGGCGATTTCAATTCGACGACGGACCCGAATCACGCGCAGAACAACTTCGACCACAATTGCGTGAATTGTCACAACACGACGGCCTGGCAGCCGTCGACGTTTAATCACGCGACGACGGGATTTCCGTTGACCGGCGCACACACATCACTGCAGTGTATTGCCTGCCATGCCAGCGGCTACGTCACTACGCCGTCGGCGTGTTACGACTGCCACTCCGGTGATTTCAGTTCCGTCACCGATCCGAGTCACTTGCAGAACAACTTCAGCCATGTTTGCACCGAGTGTCATACGACCACGGCCTGGTCGCCGGCTTCGTTCGACCACAGCACCACGACATTCCCGTTGACTGGGGCGCACACATCCTTGCAGTGTATCGCCTGCCATGCCAGCGGCTACGTCAGCACACCGTCTGGGTGTTACGACTGCCACTCCGGTGATTTCAATTCCGTCACCGATCCGAATCACGTGCAGAACAATTTCAGCCATGTCTGCACCGAGTGTCATACGACCACGGCCTGGTCACCGGCTTCATTCGACCACAGCACCACGGCGTTTCCGCTGACTGGTGCCCACGCGTTGTTGCAGTGTATCGCCTGTCACTCCGGCGGTTATGTGGGTACGCCGACCAACTGTTATAGCTGCCATCAGACTGCTTATAACAGCACCACGAATCCGAACCACGCCGCGGCGCTGTTCCCGACTGAGTGTCAAGCGTGCCATACAACCACGGCCTGGACTCCTGCCAACTGGAACCATGACTCTCAGTACTTCCCGATCTATTCGGGAAAGCATAAAGACAAGTGGGACGTGTGCAGCGATTGCCATGTGAATACCGCCAACTATGCCGTCTTCGAGTGCATCTTCTGCCACGAGCACAACCAGACCGATATGAACAACAAACATCACGAAGTCTCGGGGTATCAGTACAACAGCAACGCTTGTCTCAACTGCCACCCGGACGGAAACAACTGATGCACCCGGCGTCGCTGTTCTTCCGAAATCCAGCCCGGCGGCTTGCGAAATTCTCCGCGCGCCTGGTGGCTGCCGTGGTGCTGGTGCTGGGATTCGGGCTGTCGCTGGCAGCCCAGACAAGTGCCCCACCCGATCCGTCCCTGCGCGACTTCGTTGTGAAGTATCTTTCCGCGGAGAATGTCTACCTCGACGGCGGCCGAGCGGACGGACTGCGCAAGGGTGATCGCCTGATGATTACCCGCGGCGACAGCGTAATCGCCGTGTTGGAAATCCGATACGTCAGCAACAGCTCTGCTTCCTGCGCCATCGTCGAGCGCCTCGGTCAGATCTATGCGAATGACCTGGCGCTGCTATCCGAGCGCGCTCCGCAAAGCGAAAACTCGTCTGACTCTTCCGGCGCGGCAGTCGACACGCTCCACGCTCCGGCGGTCGTTCAGTCGACCGGGGCCGGGGCGGACAAGAAGCCACCGGCAAGATCGCGGGCAGCGGGAACCGCATCGGTTCAGTTCTACTCCTGGTCCGACCAGTCCCCCAATAATCTCGACTTCGCGCAGGCGACGATGAGGCTGAATCTACAAGTGCGCCAACTGGGCGGCAAAGCGTTGCAGTTGACGATGCGCACGCGTGGCGAGTACGACAACCGCACTCGCGCCTATGCCGGGTCGGCGCCCGCCGAGGACTGGAGCAATCGCATCCACGAACTTTCGCTCACTTACGGTACCGAGGATGCTGCCCTGGTCCTCCAGATGGGACGAATCTTGCCGCGCCGTCTTTCCGGAGCGGGTTATATCGACGGCGCCCTCCTGGAACGCCGCTTGTCTGCATCGGTGCGTCTCGGGATCCTCGGCGGGATGCGTCCGCGTTGGCAGTATCAGGCCCAAGCTGCCAGCTTGCAGAAGTATGGCGGCTATGTGACGGTTGCCCACGGCAACCGCCAGACGGGGTACTTCGAGCAGACCCTTGCGCTTTCCGGCGAGTATCATTCCGGCACTACCAGCCGCGAGCTGCTTTACTTGCAGGGATTGGCGATGTTCAGTTCACGCTGGACGCTATCGCATATCGCCGAAGTCGACGTCAATCGCGGCTGGCGCCGCAGCAAGGACAACAGCTCCTTGGTGCTCTCCAATTTTTACGCCACCGTGCGTTACCGGGCCAGCCGCAGCGTTGCGCTCGGGATCAGCTACGACAATCGCCGCAACTACTGGTCGTATGAAAATCGAACCGTTGCCGACAGTCTGTTCGACGATCAACTGCGCAGCGGTGTGCGGGGCCAGCTCAATCTGCGACTGCCCGCGGGGATCTCGCTGTATCTAAACTCAGGGTATCGCAAGCGCTCCGATGAAGCCACGGCCACGACCTCCTATTCGATGTCGCTCACGAAAACCGGCTTTGCAATCAGGACGATCAGCCTGAATCTAATCTACTCCGGCTTCGATGGCCCGGTCAATGACGGTCAAAGCTATGGCGCTCGACTGAGCCAGAACTTCCGCAGCGGCAGCACCTTCGATCTCGGCTACTCCGAATATCGCTATCGCTTCGGCGATGATCGTTCCCGCCGCAATCGCGCCTGGGAAATCGCTCTCTACGCCGGTATTGTTCGCCATCTGTTCCTGAGCGGATCCGGTCGCCTGGAGCGCGGCGACGACACCGACGGTCTTGGTCTGCGCACGGAACTCGGATATCGATTTTAGCGGGAGCTGCAACCGTCAATGGAAACTGTCATCATTTGGTCGACCGTGATCCTTCTCGGAGCGGCAGTATTCTATATCTACTATCGCCAATTCCGCCGCACTCTCGCTCAATCGGAGCAGCGCAAAGTGGAAGCTCGCGCGCTTGGCATTGATCGTCCCAAGGCGCAGTACCCGATGATCAACGCCGCCTTGTGCATTGGCTGCGGCTCGTGCGCAGCCGCCTGTCCCGAGGGCGATGTTATCGGCGTCGTCTGGGGCACCGCAACAATCATCAACGGCGAGCGCTGCGTCGGCCACGGCTATTGCGAACTGGCCTGCCCGGTCGGCGCGCTTAAGGTCGGACTCGGCGACGTACGCTCACGACCCGATATCCCGATCCTCAACGAGAACAACGAGACAACCGTCCCGGGCATCTTCATTGCCGGCGAATTGGGTGGTATCTCGCTGATTCGCAACGCCATTGCGCAGGGCCAGAAGGTCGTTTCGGAAATCGCGCGGCGCATCGGCACCAGTCGTCATGATCGCCTTCTCGATGTGCTGATCGTCGGCGCCGGTCCGGCCGGGCTCTCCGCCGCATTGACTGCGATCGAACACCGTCTGAATTATCTCGTGATCGACGAAAAGGAGGTCGGCGGCACCATCCTGCATTATCCCCGCCGCAAGCTCGTTATGACCCAGCCCATCGACATTCCCCTTTACGGTCGGCTCGACAAGGACGAATACACGAAGGAGTATCTGATGGGCATGTGGCAGGAGATTGTGCAGAAATACGGAGTGCAAGTTCACTCGGGTGAGCGGCTGCAATCGATCGCGCTCCAGCCCGACGCCGCCTTTGAGGTTGCCACCAATCACGACCGGTATCACGCGCGCAATGTCGTGTTGGCGCTTGGCCGCCGCGGCACGCCGCGCAAGCTCGAAGTCCCCGGCGAAGAACTGCCCAAGGTCATGTATCAACTGATCGACGCGCAGTCCTACCACGGACTTGACCTACTGGTGGTCGGCGGCGGTGACAGCGCCATCGAAGCGGCGGTCGGCCTGGCACAGCAATCCGGCAATCGCGTGAGCATTTCCTACCGCAAGAACGGCTTCTTCCGGGTCAAGAAAAAGAACGAAGACCGCGTCAATGCCTTAATCCGCGAAGGCCGCATTAAGCCGATCTTCGAGTCGCAGGTGACGGAAGTCGCAGCGACCGCGGTGTCGCTGAAGACCCCCTCCGGTATGGTGCAGATCGTCAACGACTACATCTTCGTGTTCATCGGCGGTGTGCCGCCATTTGAGATGCTCCAGCAAATCGGCATCCGTTTCGGCGGGGAACAGCAAGCTGCAATTGCCGATCCGGTTATCGAACACCGTCCGCGTTAGTTTCCCCGCGAACTTCTGTCCGTGACCCCCGTTGGTGTGATAGAAAATGGACGTGCGTGGTCGCGCGAAGGGGGTTCCCCCCCAGTTGTGCACGATTTGAACAGTTCAGCGCTTTACCGCCGAATCGTGTTCAACTATTCCTAAAGAAACACCACCCCACAGGCGATAAATAGAACAGTAAGAGCGCGTCTACCGGGGGCGTTATCATTTATTCGGCGCGTGTAAGTCACTGGATAACATCGTTGAAATCGTTCCGATCCAGTCGTCAGACATTGCGATGAGCCGGGGCGTGGCTATCCTTCACCGGCGCATCGCCTGAAGACTTGACGGTACTTGCCGGATCGGGCGTGAACCGAGAGCGAACAGCGGAGGAGTTGATGGCAGACTCGAAACAAGATCAAGAATATTCCGATCCGGTCTACAAGCGCGGCAATTATCTGGTGTCGGCGCTGGCGACCGTTGTGGTCCTGCTGATTGCCGGTCTGGTCATCTGGCGCATACACGCGAACGCCGTCACCAAGATTCAGACGTCGTTGCAACAACAGGCACAGCAGGGCGTCGCTGACGAACAGCGCCAGGAGTTCGCCTTGTCGGTCACCACTGATCCGGTCGGATTCGACCTGGCCAACTTCATGCAAGCCAATTACCCGACGATCGTGCTGCTGACCTACTTTGCTCTGGCTGCGCTCGGTTTGGCCGCCGTCGTACGCTTCGTCATTTTCATGATCTCGTCCGCGCGCCGGAAGCAGTACTATCCCGACGATGCCGAGCTGGAGCATTTCCTGCATCAGAAGTTCCAAACTTGGGACGACTTCTATCACTATACGTTGAAGCAGAACCACCGCCAAACTCGATTCTGGCGCATCCTGAAGGACTCGGTGATGGTGACCAATGCTTCCGGGCGCTACGACCATCTCTACCTGCACTTCCGCAATCGCATCGATCGCATCACTGAAAGCATGGACGAGATGAGCATGTACGACAGCATTGCGACGGCCTCGCCGGCCGCCGGTTTCTTCGGCACGCTCATCGGCTTCTTGTACATTTTCAGCCAGGGCCAGAGCGCGGCGAATCTGTCGCACTCGCTGGAATTCGCGGTCGGTTTGAAGGTTGCGATCATCACGAGCTTGTGGGGTCTGCTGAACCTCGGCACCGCGATTGCGGCCGCCTATTTCTCACGCCGGGTGATTGACCAAATTCACCATCAGATGGTAGTGCGTGCCGTCGCGGTCTGCGAAATCGTCGAATCGCTGCAAATTCCGCAGCAAATCCACGAGACTGAGGCCGTGCTGGCGCACAGCAAGGAGCACGCCGGTGTCCGCTCGTAGAAATAAGCGCAACATGGCGCCGTTCATCGTGAGCGCCTCCGACCTGGCGTTCATCATGCTCTTCTTCTTCATCATCGTCGGCAACGGTTCAACCCAGGTGGAACGCATCGAAGTGCCGTTCAAACAGGCCTCGGCGCAGGCGGCCGAATCGCAGACCCCGTTTCGCATCGAGGTGTACGATCAAGACCGGCAGGTTGACTCCAGCCGGATGGCGCTGATCTACAATTTGGCCGATCCGCCGGAAACGCTGTTTGTCTCGGTCGACAACCGCCTGCTGCAGGAAAGCGGCGGTTATACGTTCGTGCACGACCAGATCACCCGATTCCTGGGCGAACGCGCCATCGGCGCCGATTCCGCCAGCGTGGACGTCTTCAGCGGGGCGCATTCTTACTATGGGCTGGTGGCGCTGGCCGTCGCCAGTTGCCAGAGTCTGCAGTATCCGTGCAACCTGGTCTACCGGGCTGAAGTCGAGTAATCGCCGCGTTGATCTGAGGAGAACTGATGCAAGCTTACTTCGATCGCGACGACGCCGAACTCGAGCACGAATGTATCGTCGCCCGGGCGTTGGGCCATGCCGGTGCCGACCCCGAGGGACGCTTTGCCGCGTTCGGCCGCCGCGGGTTCGTCAACTTGATGGCCGTGCTCGTCGGCCTTGGACTGTTTTCGTTACTCTTGGTTACGTATCTCGGGTCGGTCGAGCTGGCGCAGACGCTGCCGACTGATGAGCTCAATCCGGCCGAGACCAAGTTTATCTTCGAGATCCCCGAGCCGGAAGTGCCCAAGCCGCAGGTAAAGCCAAAGCCAAAGCCGGAGCCGAAACCGGAAGAGCCGCGACCGGTCGAGCGCCTGCGCTCCGTTCCGGACAGCCGGGTTCAGGATATTCGTCCGCAAGAAAAGCTGAAGAATCGCGCCGAGAAAAACGACCTGCAACGTGAGGCCCAGAAGGAAACGGCAATAGCCCGTTCTGCGCCGGCGGTAAGAACTCCGGTCATGCCGGCAATGGAAAACGTCGAGCAGCGCAACTACGGGTCGGAAACAGCGCGCCGTTCCAGCGTCGGTGAACTCACCGAGCGCACGGAAGAGGTGGTGCGGACTGCGGGCAACAGCGAGCAGCGCACGCTGGCGGAGGGCGGTCTCTCGCGCGTCAAGCTTGATCCCTATCATTATCAAATGGTCAATGTCTGTCTGCGCCTGTGCGTGCGCACCATGTTTACCCACGCGGGGATCGACGACCAGGAAAAACGCAATTCCAGCGACTGGCTGCGCATCAATCGCGGCGGCAGTGAGAATTTTGAATTTCGCTACAGCGGCCGCTGGGTGCGTTTCCCGGTCAACGCCGGTGCGCTGGGCAATATCTCCAATCTCGATTTCGTCTCGATGCCGGGCCAGTGGGCCGGGAGCGACGACGCCGAGTCGCTTTTGGAGGACGTCACTCGCAAGCTGTGTGCCTTGCTTGGTTACGACGACTGTCTCAAGAAATTGTAGCTCTTAATACGAGGTGAGATTTATGCAGAAACATCGGCACGCGGCGACCCTGGTTCTGGTCGCGCTGTTCGTGTTGCTGTCGACGGCTTTGGCCGCCGGCGCGACGCCGCAAAAGGAAAAGGGGTATCTCGACTACCTCGATTCCTATTACCAGAGCGGCAACCCCAACGACCTGACCCTGGCGCGCAACGCCATCAAGATCGAACTGGATGCCTCCGACGCTTTGCGTTTCCAAAGCTACTATTATAACGCCGAGATCCAGTTCCTCCTGGCCCTGGAAGAACTCAAGCAGGATCCGCAGAACGCGGATATGCAGGAGAAGCTGCGCGGTCTGCTGCTGCAGCTCTATACCCGCTATCTTGATGCTTACTACAAGCTCGAGCCGGGACAACTGCAGACTTCAAGCCTGCCGGGAAATACCGCCTTCCTGCTCAAGGATATCTTGATGGCGGCGACTTTCTGCCCCAGCTCCAATTCCTTCGCACCGATCGTCAAGAATATCCTGCGCCGCGCCAATCGCGAGAATCTCTACGACCGCGAGAACAGCTACGTTGCGAGCGTCAATGACATGCTCGAGCCGGAATATCCGAATCTCTTCGGCGTGGCGAATTTAACCAAGGCGGTGTGGGTCAACGACCAGTTTATCGGGATGAAGCAGGAAAATGCCGTCAAGGACTCGCTGCGGCGGATGGTCAGCTATTATGCCGCTATCGCCAGCGATACGCTGAAATCGACTTACGGACAGACCATTGCCTACTTCCTGCTGGCCGAGACTAATGCGAGCCACGAAAACGACATGGCGTGGAACTACTTCCGCCGCTGCCTTGACTTGATGAAGACCCTGCAGAATCCACCGGAGGGATTCTACGCCCGCAACTACAACAGCGAAATCTACGTGGCGACGGCGGTTGCATTCCTGCCCACCTATGCCGAGTACCTCTACAACGCCGGGCGCTATCCTGAGATTCTGACCAGCGCCAAGTATCTGGTCGACCTCGGTTCGCTCGATCGGGGCAAGATCGAAAGTGTTTCCAAGGAAGCGGTATTCTGGGGTGAGAAGTCGATTCGGGCCCTGCAAGATGCCGCCCGCTTTACCAGCGCCGACGAGCTCTTCCAACAACTCAAGGGCTTCCAGGCGCTGATCGAACCCGCAAGTCAATTAGGCACGTCCGAATAGCCAGGAGGAATCGCAATGACTGCCATCATATATCGCCTGCGCACTCTGCTGATCGTTGCCGGCCTGCTGGCCGCCATGACTGCCGTGAGCGCGGCCACGACGCTGGAGATGACCGATCTCAACGACGACATGCAGGAGATCCTTGAAGCGTCGAAGACGCTTACCGGCGACGCCGATCGCCTTTTCCTTTCCGACATGGCGGTGCAGAATATCGAACGTCAATGGACGATCTGGTTCTACGAGCCGGTCAAGAGCGAGTTGCTCGACCAGTTGCTGGGCTCTTCCTACGCCCGCTTCATCGTGCTGCATTATGGCCTGAACAGCCCCTCCTGGGTCTGGTGGGGACGCACCGAGCTGGAGACGCTGTTGCCATCGTACCGCGCCTATATCGACACGGCCAGCGACATGTCCTATCGCGAGCAATTGCAGTTCATCGAGAAAGAGTGGATGTACAAGTTCGCGACCTGCAACGCCTTCAACGAACTGGTGCCGCAGAAGAAGCTGCTCGACAACCCGGTCGAATTACGCCTGCGCCAGGGCTTTCTCAGCGATGAAGAGAAGTACGTTGTCCACACCGCCGAGCGTTATCTCAACCGCCGGCTCAAAGAACCGCGCGAGTTCTTCTATTTCTATCTCCCGCCCGGTGAATATCAAATCTTTGACAAGAAGAGCTATCTCTTCCCGAAGGAATTCACCGCCGGCGCCGATTCGTCGCAGTTTATCTACTTCACGACCAACTACAGCTTCAACTTCGTGCCGGTCGCGACGATTTACTCGGAGTCGGGAATTCGCTACGACACGCTCTCGGCTTCCGAGTTCGAGCTGATTCGTCTGGATGAGGGTCGGGTCTTCGACTTCAACAACGTCGAATACGGCCGCTACAGCTTCAGTGTCAAGCCACCGTACAAGCTGGTGGATCGATACGCCAACAAGCTGATCATTCCCAAGGAGGAGTTCGGCGCCAACTACCTTGAGCGCGACAGTGAGCTGTTCAACAAGGCCGCCTTTGATCAGATCATTCTTGACAGCAGCAAGGATTTCGTCTACAACAAGATTGAGTTAGTCGAGTCTCCGGCGGCCGCGCCGCAGCGAAAAGACAAGAAGAACTGACGCAGCTCAGGCGCTTAAGCCACGTTCGAAACACAATGGGTCCTTGCCGCAGTCATCGGCAAGGACCCGTTTTTGTTCCAGTCGGAAGTAAACTGGAACGATCGGAGGCAAATCGGAATCAGAAGTCTTTTCTCTGAAAGCGCCGCAGGCTCAGCAGGAACGGAAGCGTACTCCACAGCAACAGCGAGGCGATGCTCACCGCCGTCCCCCAGCCGGCACCGAAGAAATCGCGAAACAGCGCACCGGAATGTCCCATCAGCGCGGCAAAATCGGTGCGCAGGATCAAGGCGATACGCCCGAGATCGATCGGATTCAGCAGCGTCAGAGCCAGCAGCAGACGCTCGATCGGATACTCGGAGAACTGATACACGATCAGCAACAGGATGCCGTCGAACACCACGGCTAAGGTCAGCCAACTCAACATCGCGATTCCGATACCCTTGCCGCGGTCGTCGAAGTAGACGGCAGTCAGGAACGCCAGGCCGACGAAACTCAGGATAAGCAGAGCGCCAACAGCCAGCAGCATCCCTAAAGTCAGAGCGGTCTCACCGAAAAGCAAACCGTGGAAGACAAATGGAATCGTCGTCCCGATCCAGTAACACAGGGCCAACGACGCCGTCAGTCCCATGAACATCCCGGA
Source organism: Candidatus Zixiibacteriota bacterium (assembly GCA_020853795.1). NCBI lineage: Bacteria > Pseudomonadati > Candidatus Zixiibacteriota > Candidatus Zixiibacteriota bacterium. The sequence goes on along the minus strand of JADYYF010000160.1, from coordinate 24,234 downwards.
GAGCACAACGCCGCGTCGCACGGGTTGAGTCAGCAGCAATTCGACGAATTCGCGCGAATTGTAGAAATAGATCGTGCCGAAGATCACCGAGATCAACGGTAACAGCAGGATCGAGAGATTGATGAGATTGAGCAGGCTCTTGGCAACTTGTCCGCTGATCTGGAGCATCCCCTCGGTGGCAGCCAGGAAGAACAGCAGGAAGACAACACCCCAGCGACTGCGCAGGACATCGCGCGCCGATAACAAGGCGATTGTACGAACCAGCTTCATAACGCGAGCCTTTCCACTGAATTGCCGCCGGGGATTCCCTGCATCAAGCGTGCAATTGCATTGTCAAGCCGCTCCTCGCCCGTCAGCTTACGCAGGGAGGTCAGCGAACCGGCAAACCGCAGCGATCCGTCACAGAGGAAGGCGATATCGTCTGCCAGCGCCTCGACCTCGCTGAAGAAGTGCGAGGTGATGATAACGGTCCGGCCGTCGACGCCGTTGCGCCGCAGTTGTTCGCGCAGGACTTCGCGTGCCAGCGGGTCGAGTCCGGCCGTAGGTTCGTCAAAAATCTGAATCGCCGGCTGAAACATCGTGGCCAGCACTGCACTCAGTTTCTGGCGCGTACCGCCGGACAGCCACGAGACCTTTTTATTCTTTTCCTTATCCAGTCCAAAGCTCGCGAAGAGGTCAGAAGACGCGTCGACCGGTGCTCGCCGGATGCGACGCACCAGGTCCAACACTTCCCCGACTCGCAGATTGTCCGGAAACCGCGCGATCTGCGGCATATATCCGATTTGACGGCGGTATTCGGCGTCGCCGTTGACCCTGACGCCGTTGATGGTGATTGTCCCGGAAGTCGGCGTGACCAGGCCCAACAGGCACTTGATGAGCGTCGTCTTGCCCGAGCCGTTCGGACCGATCACGGCGGTGATACGGCCATCGGGAATGGTCAGGGTCACGTCCCGCAGTGCTGTCGTCGCGCCGAAGCGTTTGCCCACTCCCGCAATATCAATCATAGAATCATCCTCATGTGCGGCTCGGCATCGATGAACGTCTCCGGCGTCAGCGACGGCAGGACGCGTTCGGCAAGATCGAGCACGTCGGTCAGCAGACTGCGCAAGAGGATCAGACTCCCCGGCATCCGCTCCACCAGCAGCGAATAGAGACTCACCGGCCGAAACGGGATATCGCCGATGCCGTCGCGGTCAAGATCGTAACCTTCGTAGTTGCTCCAGTAGTTCCCGGCAAAAGTGCTGTACGAGCGGCGGCCGTTGGTGGCAACCTGAAAGGCGTTGGCGATGAAATTGTTGCCCGTGAAGTTGTTGTCCACACAATTGGCCATGATCTTCAACGCCCAGCCGTTTTCGCGAAATTCATTTTTCTCGACCACGATCCGCGTCGAGCCTTCGTTGAAAATGCCGACGGTATTGCGCAGGAAGCGGTTGCCGGCAATGCGACTGTCGGCGATGTCCTTCAGCAGAAGTCCGTAGGAAGCCGCTCCCCAATTGTCGGCGAATTCGTTGTTAAGCATTGAAACCCCTTTTGTGTACATGACCGCAACTCCGGCTCCGTTTTCACGGAAAGTGTTCCCCGTATACGTGCAACTGTCCGAATACATGAAGTGCAGCCCATAGCGCCGGTTGAGCCGGCTCTGATTTCCCTGAATTTCTGAATGCCGGACAAACTCCAGATAGATGCCGTCCCGATGGCCGACAATCGTATTTCCGTAGATGGCGATGTCCCGGCTTTTCCACAGATGGATACCGTTGCCCGAATGCGATTCGCGCTCCTGGCTGGCCTGCAAGACGTTGTTGCTGATCCGGCACTGGCGCGAGTCGGCCAGATAGATGCCGAAGAAATTGTCGTCGAAGCGACAACTGTCGATGATGCCGCCAATGACCTGTTCGAATCGCAGCGCTGCGTTGTCTTTGACAAAGCTGACCCCGGCGTTGACAAAATGGAGTCCGCGGACAACCACGCTGTCGCTCTTCACGGTCATAATGGCATGGCGCAGTTCGCCGTCCAGGATGGCTTCGCCGTGGCCAAGTACTGTCAACTTGCGATCCACGAGCAAGTCGTGCTCGCGGTATAATCCGGTTGTGATCACAACCGTGTCGCCGGCCGCGGCGCTGCCAAGTGCGGCAGAAATCGTGGCATGCTCATAGCCCGCACCGACGACAATGGTCTTCGCGTACAGGCAAGCTGAATTGACCAGCAGTGCCAGACCGGCAGCAACCACCCGCATCTCGAAGCAACGCCAGTTGCGGCGCCGGAAACGATTGTCACTCTTACTCAATCGACCACTCCTGGCGAATCAGCGACTCCAGGTCGGTCCAGTCAAGTCGGCGGCCATGTGCTTCACTGGACGCGGCATCCGCCGCCTCGGTACTGGTAAATGCCGCCAGTCCTGCCCCCATCGGGCTGCGAATCTCCCCGGAGTGAACGAGATGAACCTTGTCCTGCGAATACAGCGTGCCCGGCGCGTCAACGGCCGACACCCAGTTCGTCCATCCGTTTTGATCCTGTGTCTGATTCTTCAGACGATAGGCGACGAGGCATTCGATCGAGTCGAAATTCAGTTGCCGGCCTTTCGCGGTCATCAACGCCGAGCCGTAGCCAGGTTCGACGATGGTCATCTTGCAGTAGGCACATTCGTCGCTGCCGTAGTTGATCGGCCGCGGCTGAGAGCCGGTGCATCCAAGCAGAGTCAGGGTCAGCAATGTGGCTGCCGCAATCGGGGCCAGCACCGGCTTGCTTTGCCGACGGTCCGAGTTTACCCGTTGCCGCCAGAGCCGCCACGTCACCGCCGCCCAGATCAGGAATGATACCATCGCCACGACACCGCCGGAACCCGGCAGCGAAATCGCCGTGAAGTTGAGCAACTTCTTCGAGCCGATCAGCGGCGGCTGATAACTCATCCCGGGAACCTTGATGATCGCTTTGGCTTGATCCAGATTATGCCCATAATCGTACCCCCAGATGTAATAGTCCACCAGACCCGCGATCGCAACGACGGCAAAGACCGCCAGCCAGATCCACAGATATCTCGGTCGCGCCACCAGTGCCAGCGCGATGCCGAGGATCATCACTCCACGCATCACCCACGGCATGATCTGCAGTTCTTTGATCGAGTCAGGTTGAATCGTCTTCATCCCGATATAGTGGTTCAGGTTGTTGATCTTGTTGAGGTCACCCTCGTTGATCCCGGTCATTTTATTGATCCAGATCTGGATACCCAGCCCCTCCGGGTACTGCGGCGCCTTCAGTTGAATCTGCCACAGCGGCAGAAAGTAGGTTGCCGACAACATCAGGGCAGCCACCAACAGGATCGCGCGGGAAGTCTTGCTCATCTGACCTCTGGTTTGGCCGGCCGCGGCAACCAGCGTTGCCACGGTCGGCCGCCTTTCACGTTACACTCCGGTCCCGAATTTCAGCGGGACATTGCTGCCCTTCGGCGATACTCGAATCCACCCCTCCATCTCCTGATGTAGAGCAGAGCAGAAATCGGTGCAGTAGAAGGGGAAAACGCCGACCCGCTTCGGCTCCCAGATGATCGTGCGAGTCTCGCCCGGCATGACCAGCAGTTCGGTCGTCTGCGCGCCGATCATGGCGAATCCGTGCGGCACATCCCAATCCTGTTCGAGGTTGGTGACGTGAAAGTAGACTTTGTCGCCGACCTGTATCCCCTCGATGTTATCCGGCACGAAGTGGGTACGAATCGTGGTCAGGTAGACGTGCACATCCGTACCGTTGCGTTCGACGCGGGCCTCGCTTTCGGACTTGGCGGCATACGGGTGCGTGTTCTCTTGCATCGAGAAGTACTTGACCGAATTCTTCGTGATGAGATCCGCCGGAATCGCTTGGGCGTAGTGCGGCTCGCCGACCGTCGGGAAGTCGAGCAACATCTGCATCTTCTCGCCGGTGATGTCGATCAGCTGCGCCGACTGCGTGATCTCCGGGCCGGTGGGGAGGTAGCGATCCTTCGTGATTTTGTTGAGAGCAATGACATACTTGCCCCAAGGTCGGCGGCTGTCGCCGCCGGGGATCAGCAGGTGCCCGATCGAATAATAAACCGGCATCCGATCAACCACTTCCCAGCTGCCCAGCTTCCACTTGACGATTTCCGACGACACAAACATCGACGTGTAGGCGTAGCCCTTGCCGTCAAACTCCGTATGCAGCGGACCGAGCCCCGGATTCTGCACTTCGCCGGCCAGCACCGCGTCGTATTTCAGGATCGGGATGCCGTCAAGTTCACCGTCGAAGTCTTTCGCCTCGATCGCCTTCAGCATTTTCGAAAACGAATGCACCGGGATCACCGTCGCCAGCTTGCCGCCGGCAACAATATACTCACCCGACGGATCGATATCGCAACCGTGCGGCGATTTCGGCGTCGGGATAAAATACACCAGTCCCGGATGGTCCTGCGGCCGGAGGACTTTGGTGCCGTTGAGCTTTTCCGAGCGTGCAATCCGATCGGCACCGAGGTAGTTGTGGCAGTATTCTCCCGCCATCTCCTCGCCGGCGCCGGAAGCAATCAGTTCCTCCGCCATCTTCCAGTTGACCGCGGCAATGTAGTCCTTGTCGTTCTGGGAGGCGTTAACTTCAAGCAGCGTATTCGCCTGCTCCGAGTTGTAACTGGTGAAGAACGACCAGCCGTGCGACGGCCCTTTGCCGGCATGCGCCAGGTCGTAGTTCAGACCCGGCATCAGGATCTGGAACGCGATGGCCATGTGTCCGCTCTGCGGGTCAACTTTGATGAACGAAAATGACCCGCGGAAATTCTCTTTGTAGGATGCGATCGGCACATCCTTCTGCGGGATCGGCAGGCTGAAGCGCACCGCTGCGACTACATACTCCGTGTTTTCCGTCAGGAACGGCGAGGCGTGATTGCCGGCGCTGTTCGGAATTTCCAGGATTTCGTCGGTTTCAAACGTAGCCAGGTTCAGCCGGGCAATTCGCGGCGTGTTGTTGCCGTTGATGAAGAGCCAGCGGCCGTCCGCGACCCCGTTGGTCTGCGACAGCTTCGGGTGATGTGCATCGTCCCACGGAACGAAACCGTGCGTGGTTTCGAGCATCGCTTTCGTCTCTTCGGAATAGCCGTACGCGTTCTCCGGATTCTGCGAAAAAACCGGGATCACGCGTAGCAAGCGCCCCGAGGGCAGCCCGTAGACGCTCACCTGCCCGGAGAATCCGCCCGACATAAATGCGTAAAATTCGTCGTAGCTGCCGGGAGCGATATAGACCTTCTGTGCTGCCGGCGATGCTGTGGCGTTTTCCTCTTGCAGCGAACAACCGTTGAGCAGTGCGGTGGCCGCAATGGCCATAACCAACAACCACATTCCGCGCCGTCTTGCTGCTCTCATCGTTTCAACTCCTTCTTTCATGGTTTCTCCCGTGCGACCAGCTTGCGCCGGTTATTTTGCCGCCTGCGGTGCTTTGTCAGCTTCACTGCGCAGGAAGTCCAACAGCGCGCGCGCGTCATCCATTGTGATGCCCTGAATCGTCATGTACTGCATGTACTGCGCAACCATCTGCTTACCGTCCGGGTGCAGCTTGCCCATTTGATCGGGATTTAGAATTTGATTCAAAACGTACTCCGGTGAGCGGCGCTTGGTGATTTCGCGCAACGCCGGCCCGGTCTTCTTGCCGTCTAACTGGTGGCAAGTTGCACACTTCTGGGTAAACAGCTCTTCGCCGCGAGCCGCCCGGCTGGCATTAACCGGCCCCACCTCCAGCTTTTCCTTGATCGGTCCGATGCCGTTTTGGAGTTCGAAGCTGGTGAAGTTACCCGCCGTCCACCGGGCCAGGCGCTCGGCGTCGGTCTCCGGCTTACCGGCGCAACCGACGACATAGGCCGTTATGCCAATTGCCGCCAGTACCAGAGCAATTACCGCAATTCGTTGAAACATCTGTTTAATCCTTTCTGACCACCGCGCGTCGCGGAGGACACAACGGTCGGCCTGATTATCCGCCAAATGTGGTTCTCATGTACAAGATATCGGAGTCTGTTGTCTGCAATGGTGCACCAAAACATCGTTTCGGCCGCCTCTCCGGCTTAGTTGCGGAGTTTTTCCGCGATGACGTTCCGCGACAGTCCGGCCAGGTTGGAGCGTTCAAAAAACCGCCGCAGCTCTTCCCGCTTGCGGGCCCATTGCTCGTGCAGCGGACATGGTGTGTTCTCACCGCAACCGGGCAGGCCGAGCACACAGCTCGAAAACATGTCCGTGCCGTCAATGGCGCTGATGATGTCCAGCAGAGAGATCTCCGCCGCCGGTCGCGCCAGTCCGACGCCGCCGTTCGGTCCCCGGAACGATTCCATGATCTTGGCTTCGGTCAGATATTGGAGAATCTTGGTGAGGAAGTGAAAGGACAAATCGAGTTCCTCGGCCAGTTCACGGATCGGCACAAAGTGCTTGTCCTGCCGGTAGCTCTTGACCGAAACCAGCAACGCCGCTCGAATCGCATAAACACAGCTCTTGGATAACATCAACATCTCCAATACAAGATATCGGACTCTGTAATCTGTAAATATAGTCCGATTTGCCTTTTGTCAAGCAAATCTTTGCATTTTTGCGAAAAAATTCACATGGGGGGATGCGGCGACGGGTTCTAAAGCTGGGACACAGGGATTCGAACCCCGAATAACTGATCCAGAGTCAGCTGTGATACCATTTCACCATGTCCCAGGCGAACTTGTCTGCAGAATATATCGGCAGCCCCTCGGCCTGTCAACAGCTTTAATGTCGCCAGGCCGCTCGGTGTTCTCCCTCCCGATTTCGGCGTCGCCCGACTAAGTTGTGCGCAGCGAGTCAACGATCTTGAGTCGCGAAGCGCGGACCGCCGGCAGGAAACCGCCGATAAAGCCCATCGCGAGCGCAAAAATCAGGGCCGCGATCGCCGTCGGGAGATTGAGGCTGAAATTGAAGGCCAACTCCGTAAACGTGTTGAAATTGACCGTCGACACCTGCACGAATTTCAGGAAACTGGCCGCCGCCAACCCGAGCACGCCGCCGATCAGACTGATCAGTACTGCCTCAAACAAGAATGTGAACAGGATGCTCAGGCGGCTGAAGCCCAGCGCGCGCAGCGTGCCGATCTCTTTGGTGCGATTCGCCACGGCGGCGTACATCGTAATCATCGCGCCAACAACAGCGCCGAAGGAGAAGATCACGCAGATCAAGATTCCCACCAGCGTGATGAACTCGGTCGTCGCCTTGGATTGCGCTTTGTAGTACTCCTTCTCCGCCTTGGCCTCCAAGGGCAACCGCGGATCACCCTCGATCCGCGACTGCACCGCCGCCAATTGCGACGGATCGTTCAGCTTCATCGTGATTGAGGAGACGTAGTCGCCGCGCCGGAACACATCCTGCATTTGCGCGATATCCCCCCAGATTTCGGAGTCGAACGCCGTGCCGGCGGCGTCGAACACGCCGACGACGGTCCAATCGCGCGCGTTGAAGCGCACCGTCTCGCCGACCTCGCAGCCACGGAAGCGACGCGCCACCGACTTGCCGGCGATGATTTCCGCCGTACCCGGCCGGAACATCCGGCCTTCAATGATCTTCACGTCGGGCCGCAGCGTCAGAGACTTCTCGGTGACACCGCGTACCGCGATGTTGGAAGTTCCCTCCTCGCTGCGTTTCGCCAGGCTGATGATCGCGTACATCTCGCGCGTGCACTCAGCCTTGCCTTCGCTGTCCTGCTTGATTTCGGGGAAGGTTGACACGATGTCGGCCTGCTCGCCCGAAACGATCGAGGTGACCTCGGTCTGCGAGGCCTTGCGGATCACGACAATATTGTCGTCAGCCCCGGTTGTCACTAACGTCTCAAGCAGCCCGTGCGCGAGCATCAAAACGGCGGTGAACACAAACACCACCAGCGTCACACCCAGGACCGTCAATGCCGAGGTGATCTTATGATTGACTAGATTTCTTATCGTATAACTCGGAGGAATCATCATTGCACCTCATCAATCCACGACGCGCAGGCCGTCGATAATCCGCATGCGCAGCGCCTTTTGTACCGGGAAGATTGCCGCCACCAATCCGATCGCCACCGCAATCACCACGACCAAAATCCAGGTCAACGGCTGGACGGTGAAGATCGGGAACCAGGCGCTCAGGCCGGCTTTCATGACATTGACCATCATCGCCAGCAGGATTAATCCGAGTCCGGCGCCCAGGGCCGAGATCACCAGCGATTCGCCCGTGATCAGGCCAAAAAGATGGTAGTTCTGGAAGCCCATGGACTTCATAAACGCGTGCTCGGTGATCCGCTCGCGCGCCGTCATCACCATCGTGTTGATCAGAACCATCATGATCACGCCGATGATCAGCCACGACATCACTGTCATCAGCACGAGAATGGCGCTCGACATTTGCACGAACGACATCGCAAAGGCCTTCTCGGTCTCGGTCAGCGTTTCAAACGAGGAATTCTTGAAATGCGCATCAACCGCCGCCGAAATCTCCGCGGCGCGATTGGGGTCAGCCAACTGCAGTGCGTACCAGCCGATCTCGCCGGAGCGCCCGGGGAACTCCTGCTTGACCCGTTCGTCGAGATAGTCCCAGCGCATAAACCACGCCGACTCGTCAATTGTCTCGTCGCGCCCCTTATAAATCCCGACGACATCAAAGTCCCAGTCACCGGGATAGATCGTGCCGATCAGAGTTACGCGGTCGCCGACTTTCCAGCCAAACCGATCCGCCAGTTTTTGACCGACGATGACCGCGCGGATATTTGCGTCAAACGCCTGCTTGGCCTCGGCGGAAATCTGAAATTCCGGGAAAATGCGGAAGTAGCTGTCCTTGTCTACTGCAAACTGCGCGAAGAAGTTGTCCGGGTCGACATAGATGCCGCCAAACCAGTTGGCGTAGGTCACATCTTTAACGCCGTCAACCTTGAGCAGCTGATCGCGATACGAGAGCGGCAGGGTCATCACGATCGACACGGCATGCCGGGTAATGAGCCGATCCGGCGCTGCGGCTTCGACACCTGCGTGCCAGGCATCGATCACCGTGCGAATCAGCCCGAACGCCATCACCGCAACGGCCAGACCCAAAATGGTCAGAATCGTACGCAGCTTGTGGCGGAGCGCGTTACGAAGAATCAATTTCATCAGCATATCGTTACGCCAGCTCGCCTTTGTCGAGGTTTCGGATCAACGAGGCCTTGTCCGCCGCGCGGGGATCGTGCGTCACCATGATGATGGTCTTGTTGAACTCCTTGTTCAGCCGCGTCAGCAGGGTCATGATCTCTTCCGCCGAGGCCTTGTCCAAATCACCGGTCGGTTCGTCGGCCAGCAGCAACGTCGGATCGGCGACAATGGCGCGCGCAATGGCTACGCGTTGTTCCTGACCGCCCGACAACTGTCGCGGGTAGTGATCCATGCGGTCGCCGAGACCGACAATCGAGAGCGCCGTTTCGACGCGCTTGCGGCGGTCGGCTTTGGAAAGTTTGTACAGCAGCAGGGGCAGCTCAACATTTTCGTACGCCGTCAACACCGGCAGCAGGTTGTAGAACTGAAACACCAAGCCAATATGCTGCGAGCGCCACTTGGCCAACTGTCCCTGGCTCAGTCGGGCGATGTTTTCCCCCGCGACCATCAGATCGCCGGCGGTCGGTTGGTCAATACCGGAAATCAAATTGAGCAGGGTTGTCTTGCCGGATCCCGAGGGACCCATCAAAGCCAGAAACTGCCCGGCCGGGATGTCAAAACTGATGTTGCGCAATACCGGAATCTCCAGCGAATCGCGGTAATACGACTTGGAGACATTGCGCACCTGGACTAAAGTCTCGGTCATGCTCTTCCTTTGTTCTATTGTCCTATTGCGATAATTCGATTTTGTCGCCCGACTTCAGCGCCCCCGGCGGCGATACAACCACTTGATCTCCCGGCACCAGGCCGGATAGGATCTCGGTAAACGTTCCCAGTTCGCGCCCGATTGTCACGGCAACTTCCTGAACGTTTTGCCCGATGATCTTGAATACGACCGAGCGCCCGTTGCGATTGCTGATCGTCGATTTCGGCACCGCCAGCACCGGCGTCTGCGGCTTCTCCGCGCCTCCAGTTTTCTCCGGCAGGAAATTCACCCGCGCCGACATTTCCGGCAGAACTTTCTCATCGATCTGGGTAAATGCGATTTTCGTCATGACCGTCGCGCGCGAACGATCTGCCGTTGGCACGATCTTCTTCACACGCCCCGGGTACCGAACTCCGGGATAGGCGTCCAGAATGATCTCGCACGGCTGACCGGCGTTGACTTTGTAGATATTCGATTCCGAAACATCGGCTTCTACCTCAAGCGAACTCATATCCGCCAGCGTGACGACGGCGCCGCGCGATGACCCCGCCGAAGAGAACGGCGCTACCATCTCGCCGACATCGGCGTCCTTGGAGAGCACTGTGCCGTCAAACGGCGCGCGAATGATGGTGTTCTCGACCGCCACTTCGGCGTATTGCACGCCCGCCGACGCCACCGCCACCGCTGCCTTAGCACGATCATAGTTGGCCTTCATCTCGTCGACGATATCCTGAGTCGTCGAGCCGGTCTTGATCAATCCGTTGGCACGATTGAGCTTGATGTACGCGTCGGTGGAATCGGCTCGCGCCATCGCCAAATTCGCCTTCATCCGCTCCAGATCCGCTTTGACATCGGAATTCTCGATAATCGCCAGAACCTCGCCGGCTTTGACTACATCCCCCTCTTCGACGTTCAGAACCTCCAGCCGCCCCGTCGCTTTCGATGACACGGCCGCCTTGACCTGTGCCACGACATAACCGGTCGCCACCAGCTCCGCTTGCGCTTCCGAGCCGGTCAACATTTGCGCCGTCGCGCTGCGCACTTTGGTGGCCGGTGTGATCTCGTGCAGCCCGATTCGGTATACCAGGTAACCCGCGATCGGGATCAGCAACCACAACAGGTGCAACCACTTACGCCAACGCCCCGGCGCACCGGTCTTGTGTCGTTTATCCAATTTCAGCGCCGAAAGGTCGGCATCACTAGCTTTAAACTCACTCATGATAATGTAGACCTACAATGTAAGCCCCGCTCCGATAATGTCAATCACTTCTGGAAATCCACCCGACGGTAGTGAATTATGTAATATAAACTCTCTCGGTCTGAAAAGGTTGCGGCAAAGTTAACTTCTCGTGAAATTTTTCTCAAGACGATGGCGGTGACTTGCGGCCGGACAACTCGGTTCGGTGCAATCGGCCATGAAACGCGCCCACAAGCACGCTTTGCCGGCTCACGGCCCTGCCTGTGATGTCTAAGCAACAACACCCCCGCTCAATCGCCGATTCCCGGGTCGGGATACGAGATTTGAGTGAGGGTGCCGATTACGAAAATCTAAGATCGATCTACAGGTACGCTTCGAACGCGTGCGTCAGGTTCTCGGCGATCGTTTGCGGATGATGCCCCTCGATATCGTGCCGCTCCATCATATAGACCAGCTTGCCGTCCTTGAACAGCGCCACTGACGGCGAGGAGGGCGGATAGCCGACCGTATGTTTGCGCGCGCTTTGAGTGGCCTCGACATCCTGGCCGGCAAACACCGTGGCAAACCGCTGCGGCAACTTCTTGTGCTTAAGTGCCAGCTTGATTCCCGGGCGCGCATTGCCCGCCGCGCAGCCGCAGACCGAGTTGAACACGAGCAGCACTGAGCCTTTCTCGTTCAAACCTTTTTCGACATCCGCCGCCGTCTTCCATTCCTGAAACCCGACGCCCGAGAGTTCCTTACGCATCGGAGTAATGAGTTCTTCTGGATACATTCTGTATTTCCTCGAATTATTCGTTCACCGATTTCGCTAAGATCGACTGATCTACTCGCCGATCCGCTTATAAATTACGCCGCAACCCGCAGTTTCGCTTGCGGCGACTGGTGTTGGTATAACCGGGGATTTCGTGAGGAGTTCCGGGGCAGGATAGGCAAGGCGTGGACTGTCGGATAAGGTCCGCGCGGAATCTGGAATCAGATTCAAGGTACTCAGAAAATGCCGATTCCGACGGTCAGGTGCGCTCCAACCGACACCGGTGTCTGGCTGCGTTGTGGCGGGTGTGTGGGTTCGGCCGGGACGTCAACGTAATCTTCCTGCTCATCGAGCGAGCCAAACATGAGTGCTCTGACTTCCAGTGCGACGAAGCTGCGCGCGCCAATATCGCGGGTAACACCGATCGCCGCGGCAAGGATGCCGATCCACTCGTCGTATCCCTGATAGATGAACCGCAGCCAGTCCCAGTCTACGACCAGATCCTTGACGTAGTAGCGGCCGATTCCGCCGCCAAGCCGAATGTGCGGCGTCACCAGCTTGTCGATCCACGGCGCGACAATCGCTTCTTCCAAAAGAACCGCGTCGATCCTCCGCTGCCCGCCGCTTGATTGAAATGCATCGGGCGGCAGCCCCAAATAGTCTCGATAGCGATCAACAATCGCTTCGGGATCGGGCGTATGCCGCTCATGGTGGAATGTCAAAATTGTGGTGAAACTGGCATAGTCCGTGCGATTGAGCCGCGAACGCCAGAAGACGCCGATGGATGCGCTTTGGACCTGCGAGACTTCTGTTCGGAAATCTCGTCCACCAAGGGGCGCTCCCAACTCACCCGAAACCACGACACCGAAGCTTCGCGGCCTGATCGTCGTGGTGTCCTTTTTGGCCTTCAATTCTGCCAGATAATCCGGCGGCTCGATCTCATCCGCAAGAGCTGTAGCCGCCAGCACCAGCAACGCGGCCACACCAACGACCGTTTGTCGCCACCCCATTCTAACCTCCGTGATTCTGTAACCTCGGCGGAATCTTAGACTATTGCATCGCTGTTGTCAAGGGCGGCCATTCGGACAGACAAATTCGTAGGTCGGGTTCCGAGCGCTACTGTATATCAATCGTGCCGCCCGCTGCTTTAAGCGAGAAACCCGACATTCTCTTTTGATTTGCCCGCCAATGTCGGGTTTCTCATTCCGCGGATCGCTCTTCGTTTCTCCCCGAGAGTACTCCGCGCGGAATTCGGAACCCGACCTACTAATTCGCCTGGATTCCCGCGTTCGCGGGAATGACGGGGAATCGTTCTCCCTACCCCGTCCCGCCGGCGCTCTTCGTCCGCGGCGGTTTGCGCAGCGCACGCATATACTCGCGGTTCATCATCGCAATGAACTTGACGCTGATTTCCTTCGGGCAGACAGCTTCGCACTCGTAGTAGTTCGTGCAATTGCCGAAGCCGGCTTCATCCATCGCATTCACCATCGCCAGCACGCGCCGTTCGCGTTCGGCTTGTCCCTGCGGCAGCGAGGCAAACTGCCCCACCTTGGCCGAGACGAACAACATCGCTGAGGCGTTCTTGCAGGCCGCCACGCAGGCGCCGCAGCCGATACACGCCGCCGCGTCCATCGCCTGCTCGGCGGCGTCTTTCGCAACTGGCAGCGCGTTGGCGTCCGGCGTGCCGCCAGTGTTCACCGAGATGAACCCGCCCGCCTGCATGATCTTGTCGAACGCCGAACGGTCGACGATCAGATCCTTCACCACCGGGAACGCCTTGGCGCGCCACGGCTCGATGTAGATTGTTTCGCCGTCCTGGAAATGCCGCATGTGCAACTGGCACGAGGTGGTGCCCTTTTCCTTGCCGTGCGGGATGCCGTTGATCGTCAGCGAGCAGGTGCCGCAAATGCCCTCGCGGCAGTCGTGGTCGAAGGCGATCGGCTCGAGCCCCTGCTTGATCAGGTCTTCGTTGACCAGATCCAGCATCTCGAGGAACGAGGTATCGGGACTGATATCTTTGGCCTGATAGGTTTCGATCCGGCCCTGCGCATGGCGGTCTTTCTGCCGCCAGACTTTCAATGTCAGATTCATTACTTGTAACTCCTCTGTCCGGGCTGGACGAATTCGAAGGTGAGCGGTTCCTTGTGGAGATTGGGTTCCTTGCCCACTCCGGCATATTCCCAGCAGGAAACGTACATGTAATTGTCGTCGTCGCGCGCGGCTTCACCGTCCGAGGTCTGATACTCGGTGCGGAAATGCCCGCCGCACGACTCGTTGCGCATCAGGGCGTCCTTGCACATCAGCTCGGCGAATTCGAAGAAATCCGCCACACGGCCGGCGCGTTCGAGCGATTGATTCAGCTCTTCGCCGCCACCGAGCACACAGGCGTTCTTCCAGAATTCCTCGCGCATGCCCGGGATCAACTCCAGTGCCTTCTTCAACCCCGTCTCGTTGCGCGCCATGCCGCAGTATTCCCACATCACCTTACCCAGTTCGCGGTGCAGCTCCATCAGGGTCTTTTTGCCCTTGATCGCCAGCAGCTTCTTCGTCTTCTGGTCAACTTCCGCTTCCGCCTGTTTGAATTCCGGCCGATCGGTCGGAATCTTCTTGGCGCCGGTACGCGCGAAGTAATCGCCGATCGTATACGGCAGAATGAAATAGCCATCCGCCAGACCCTGCATCAGCGCGGAAGCCCCCAGCCGGTTGGCGCCGTGATCGGAGAAATTCGCCTCGCCGATCACGAACAGTCCGGGGACGTTGCTCATCAGATTGTAGTCCACCCACAGCCCGCCCATCGTGTAGTGCGGCGCGGGGAAGATACGCATCGGCGCCTTGTAGGGATTTTCGCCGGTGATTCGCTCGTACATCTGGAACAGATTGCCGTAGCGATCCGCAATCGTCGCCTCGCCAAGCCGGCCGATCGACTCCGAGAAATCGAGATACACGCCCAGCCCAGACTCGCCGACACCACGCCCCTCGTCGCAGACTTCCTTGGCCGCCCGCGACGCGATATCGCGCGGCGCCAGATTGCCGTAGCTCGGGTACTTGCGTTCAAGATAGTAATCACGCTCCGCTTCCGGAATATCGCCCGGCGCGCGTTTGTCCCCCTTCGCCATCGGGACCCAGATCCGTCCGTCGTTGCGCAGCGATTCGGACATCAGCGTGAGCTTCGACTGGTGCTCCCCAGCCACCGGAATACAGGTCGGATGAATTTGCGTGAAACACGGATTGGCAAAGAGCGCACCGCGTTTGTAAGCGCGATAGATCGCCATCACGTTGCAGCCGGTGGCGTTGGTCGACAGGAAGAACACATTGCTGTAGCCGCCGGTCGCCAGCACCACGGCATCCGCCGAGTGCGAGCTGACCTTGCCGGTCTCCATGTCGCGCACAACGATTCCTTTGGCGTGGCCGTCGACCAGCACCAGGTCAAGCATCTCGGTGCGCGGGTACATTTTGACGTTCCCCAACCCGATCTGTCGCGACAATGCCGAGTAGCATCCTAGCAGCAACTGCTGTCCGGTCTGCCCGCGGGCGTAAAACGTCCGCGACACTTGCGCGCCGCCGAACGAACGGTTCGCCAGCAGGCCGCCGTATTCGCGCGCAAAGGGTACGCCTTGCGCCACGCACTGATCGATGATATTGGCCGAGACTTCCGCCAACCGGTAGACATTCGCCTCGCGGGCGCGGAAATCGCCGCCCTTGACGGTGTCATAGAACAGCCGGAAGACCGAGTCGCCGTCGTTCTGGTAATTCTTGGCGGCGTTGATTCCGCCCTGCGCCGCGATCGAGTGTGCGCGCCGCGGGCTGTCCTGATAGCAGAACGCCGTCACCTTGTAGCCCAGCTCGGCCAGCGAGGCTGCCGCGGAACCGCCGGCCAGGCCGGTGCCGACGACGATCACCGAATATTTCCGCTTGTTCGCCGGATTGACCAGCTTCAGGTCGAATTTATGCTTGTCCCACTTCTTCTCCAGCGGACCGGACGGGGTCTTGGCATCGAGGGTTGTCATAAGGTCACTCCCGCCGGCAGCTTGATGATACCGGCTAAAACTGCGAGGGGCATCGAGACGTAGCCCAGGAAGAGAATCGTCGCGAGTATAATCGCCAGCGCGTTCAACTTTGGCTCATAGCGCTCGTTGTTCATCCCCAGCGTTTGAAACATGCTCTTGATGCCGTGGCTGAGATGATAGGCCAGCAGAAACATCATTATAATGTAGAAGATCGAGATCAGCGGCTGTTGGAATCCGAGGATTACCATCGAATAGACGTCGTGCACCGGCTCGTGATGTCCCGGCAGGGTCGCCATCAGGTTGTGGTATTCGGGATGTGTAGTCAAAAACGTGAAATGCAGCAGGTGGTAGGTAATGAAGCTGGCGATCAGCAGCCCCGACCAGATCATTGTCCGCGATGCCAACCCCGCCTGCACGGTATTGTTGTAGGCATATTTGGTTGGCCGGGCCGCCCAGTTCTCCAGCTTGAGCTTGGCTGCAAACCAGATGTGAAGCACCAGCATCACAATCAGGACAATCCGCACCACCCAGAGCAACTCGCCCAGGCTCTGCAGGAAAAGCGCGTATCGGTTAAGTTGATCCTGCCCGATGAACAACTGCAGGTTGCCGACCATGTGCCCGATCACAAAGAGCAGCATCACGCCGCCGGAGACGGCGACGAACAGCTTCTTGCCGATCGAGCTGGAGGTCAGACCTGCAGCGATTCCAGGGGCTTTCGCTGCTAAATCTGTAGACTGCATCAAGTAAACCTCTCTTTCCAACTGAGCGGAAGATAGAAGAAATCCCGTTTTTAAGTCAACCCCGAAAACCGACCCGTCGCACTCCGATTATTACGACCGAAGAAGTCGATGAAAGGGGGCCGTCAACACAATTCCGCGGACATGCCAAGTCAGTGGAAAGCTGCTAGACAAGGATACATCGGTCCAATAGTGTTATCCTAAAGAACAGCTACAAGACCAACAGGGCTGCTATCGACTCAAGAGGCCGAAGTTAGTTAGAAAGGCGAGCGGGTTGCGCATGCTGCTCAATTTCGTGGCGATCCAGGAATGATCGGGGCGCCGGATTGTAGAAATTGCGAGACGACCTCAGGCGTCTGCAGCTCTCAGCCTTTTTAACGAACTGGCACTCAGAAGCGGCATGTCGCGGCCAAAGTAAACAGGAGGTGCTAAATGATATCCGTGAGTTCAACATCAAGAACGTGTGCGATCTTGTCGCTACTGCGACAATCAGTCTTCTTGGTAATTCTATTCTTCGCGGCGACGAAAGCAAATCAGAGCAGTGGCCTGAACTATACCCCGCCCGAACCACCTGTCAACTGGGAACTGGTGTTTCCCGATCAGCGATTGTCCGTAGGAGCCTCCTTTCCGATCCGCGTTGTCGCTGCATTTGATTCCATCCCGTACACTCATCTTGATTCACTGTGGAGTGTACTCATTGAAATCACAGGACCAGATCAATCAGATACCGCATTCTGCTCAGAACTTAAGCCGGTCCAGCCGCTAATTGTCGAACAGTTTGAGGTTCTCTTCACTCCGCAAGTCCCAGGGAACTACAGCTTCAGCGCCAAAATCAGATATGGAACTCCCGCTCTTGACGGTCGAGGAACGAGATTTCAATATCATACTCGAGTTAAACGAACCGTTCTACGAACGACCGAAGCGCCAGCGCCGCAGACAAAATCAGGACCAGTTGACCAAGGGGGCTCTGCCTGGGCGTGGGAAATAGTGGGAACTGGGCCCCTGTCGGAATCAAGCCGGGTTGAGCCCGCTATCGGGCAGATGCCGTCTCGGGGCAAACGAAACGCTCCAGACGGAGTGAAGCGCGACATGGGATCTATTAACGACGTCGGGAACCATCGGGACGACCAGATGATAGAGAGTCACTACCTCAGGCACCTCCAACTTGATGAGACAGCCAGGGTCAGCTTGCGACTTGATTCTCTATGTGTTGATTCTGCGCGTTTTCAAGGATTTGGGAGATTAAAGGTCACTCTACTGGATCGCCAACGTCTCATCGTCGAAGCACTCGACAGTATTGTCTTTGGACGAATCCTGCTCTTCTGCAATGATGAAGTCCTTCACTTAACTGTCTCGACTTCCCTTCAGACCTATATCATAAATGGCACCGTCAAGTTCCGAGATCGCAGTGGCACATTCTTGCCTTCGACCGGGACACTCGCTTTGCTGTACGTGGTCGATGGCGGTACATGGGGTCTGCAGAGCTATGACTACACCGACACTGATGGTGAATTCTCATTTTGGTGTTCTCAGGACTCTTTCGAGGTGTTCTGGCTGGCCGACGACTACTATTCTTCCGTTTACTACACACCCGATCACCATATCGACATTGGCGATCCCCTCTATAGGTACAGTCGTGGAGTTCATGTTAGAAATCTCGGGCACGAGCCAATATACTTTGACAGTATTTGGACTCAGATCTCAGCACCATCTGTGGCGGGTGCTTGGGGAATTGTGCATTCGCTCGCTCGTGGAAGAGCAGAGTTGATGAACTCAGTTAATCCATATCCAAGTCCGGATTGGACGCCCGTCCTCGGGGATAGCGCCTCCGGCCAATTCACGGGCTCGTTTTTTGGCGCGTATTCTGTCGATGGCCAGCCGGCCATATGGATTTCTGGTCAGGAATCTGGATACGACAATCCCGATGAATGGGATGATCCCGTTATCTTGCACGAGTTCTCCCACAAGTTGATGTGGGAATATGCGGCCATCGATTCTCTCGCAGGTGGTCGTCATGTTTACTTCGAACCCGCCTGGCCTAACAACTTGCTACGATCCAAGCTGTTGTCTTGGTCTGAAGGTTGGGCCAATTTCTTCCAAGGAGTGATGCGTCAGACATCAGATTATATTGATACCCGGACATTGCAGGATACGTTGTTGTTCATTGAACTAGAGAGACCGAACCCAGATGTCCCCTATTTCTTAGGGTACGATCAACAGGACTCCAGTTGCCAAAACCCTTACTTTGACGGTGCTGACGTAAAAGGTGCCGTCACTGAAGCTCTGTGGGATATCTATGATCCTGCGAACGATGCCAACTTCTATGTTGGCGGCCAACTCTGGGGCCACAACAATGACTATAATTCTTCTGACTACTGGTGCGGTATCGACTATATCTGGGATGTCTTCTGGGACTTCGACCCGCGCCCGAATAATCCGACTATCAACTACTGCCGAACAATCTACGATTTCATTCACGGCTGGCGAACAAAGGGTTATCCGGTCGCGGGCCACTTCGCTGACATCATGCAAGCCCACAACATCGCTGTGTTCCTGCCCGGTGATGCCGATGGGAGTACAGCAATCTCAATGTCAGATTCAGTATATCTCATTAATTGGATCTTCGCGGGCGGGCCAGCTCCTGCGCCCGTGTTGGCTGCGGGCGACGCCGATGGAAGTTGCCAGACCGACATCAATGATGCCGTATACCTGATCAACTTTATCTTCGCCGGCGGTGCAGCACCCATCCCTGGTTGCTCTTGATCTGCGCACCATATCCGCGACAGCCTTCTCGTTATCCGTGAAGTTCCGTCGCATCCCGTCCGGCTCCGGCACGGCCACCTCTTGCTAAAATCGCTCGCCCCGGCTATATTACCGTCGTCAACGCTACTTCAAAACCAGCGAGGTTAACATGAGAACCTTCCTTGCGACTCTGCTGACGTCTCTCCTCGTCATTGCGCCCGGCGCTTATTCCCAGTTCGACTACTGCGGCGATTTTGACGGCAACGGTATGACCACGGTGGCCGATATTGTTGCGGCAATGCAGTACCTTTATGAGGGTAACGTGCCGCCGGTCAATTTCGACCAGGCCGACTTCGACCTGCACCAGAAACTGACTTTTCGCGACGTTGCCCACATCTGGCAGTGTGCATTCATCTGTGATTTCTGGAACGTGCAATGTCCACCGACCGAGCCGCCGTTCGTTGCGCCTGTCGATTCGACGATCAAGATCATCCACCCCGACGCCGTGCCCGCCAATAACACCCAGTTCGGTATCGACCTGCGGATCAGCGGCCCCGGAGCAATCGGATTCAGCTATCCGCTGCAACTACGCATCGATGGCGCGGTACCGACGATTGACTCGGTCGTGTTCCCGGTCGGAGCGGCTTCCCCGCCGTACGCTGTGGCCGTTGACTTCGTCGATCCGGCCAACGGGATCATCACCTTGGTCGGTCTGCGGAATGCGCCCGGATTTTCGTACGAGCACTTCGCGCGAATCTTCGTGACGATTCCCAGTCTTCCAACGGAGCGGCCGATGACAATCGAATGGGTGAAGCTGACCCCGGCGCAGGCTCCGGTCGGACAGGAAGAGGCGGTTTTCGCCCTAGCCGCCAAGCCGTCATTTGCCGGTGAGGTTGAACCGGTCTTCGATCCCACCTGCTGCAATGTGCCGGGCGATTACAACGGCGACGGGCATGTCACGATCAGCGATATCGTGGCGATGGTCACCTACATCTTCAGCGGATTTCTCCCTCCGGATTGTCTGGCGGAGACCGACGCCAACGGCAGCGGCAACCTGAATATCGCCGACGCCGTCTACCTCGTGAATTTCATCTTTGCCGGCGGCACGCCTCCCGTCTGTTACCCGTAGTCACGGATTTCAGTTGTTTGTCCATCGTGCGGGGACTTATTCTCTCCGCACGATGAACAAGCAGATTCTTCGCCTCGCGCTCCCCAGCATCATCACCAACGTTTCCGTCCCGCTGCTCAGCTCTGTCGATACCGCGCTCGTCGGCCATCTCGAAAGCCCCGCCTACCTCGGCGGCGTCGCCATCGGCGCTATGATCTTCAACTTCATCTTCTGGGGTTTCGGCTTCCTGCGCATGGGCACCACCGGCCTGACCGCGCAGGCCTTCGGCGAGCAGCGCCGCGACGAGTGCAGCCTGATTCTGATCCGCTCGCTCCTCGTGGCACTGGCCGGCGGCCTCTTTCTGATTCTCCTCCAGTGGCCGATTCGGTTGATCGCGCTCGGGCAAGTCAATGCGAGCGCCGAGGTCGAGGCTCAGACGCTGGTCTACTACAATCTCCGCATCTGGTCGGCGCCCGCCGTGCTGATCCTCTATGCGGTCCAGGGCTGGTTTCTGGGAATGCAGAACGCCCGCTACCCGATGATCCTCGCCATCGTCGTCAATTGCCTGACCATCGGCCTCGACATCTTCTTCTTGCAGGCGCTCGGAATGAAGGTCGCCGGCGTCGCGCTCGGCACCTTGATTGCTCAATATTGCGGTGTGGCGCTCGCCCTGATCCTGCTCATCGTGAACTATCGCGGCTATCTGGTTCGATTCACCCGCGCGCGTATCCTCGAACTGGCGGCGATTCGCCGCTTCTTCGGTGTCAACCGTGACATATTCTTGCGCACGTTGCTGCTGATCGTCACCTACAGCTTCTTCACTGCCACGAGCGCTGAATACGGCGACACTGTCCTCGCCGCCAACTCAATTCTGCTTCAGCTCTGGATGATTCTCGCTTACGGCGTCGATGGTTTCGCCTACGCCGCCGAAAGTCTGACGGGCCGTTTTATCGGCGCACGCGACAAGCCGAATCTCCATCTGGCGGTTCGGTACATCTTTGTCTGGGGGATGAGTCTCGGCGTGGCCATGTCGCTGCTCTACGGGCTGTTCGGAAATTCGATCCTGCATTTGTTCACGTCCGACGAAGCCGTTATCGCCACCGCGCTGGCATTCTACGCCTGGACAATCGCCGCGCCAATCGTCAATGCCGCCTGCTTCGTTTGGGACGGCGTCTTTATCGGCGCCACCGCCACCTTTCCGATGCTGATCTCGATGGCCATTGCCACTGTCGTCTTCTTCTTTCCAATTTACTTTCTGACGCAACCGGCGCTCGGCAACCACGCGCTCTGGCTGGCCATGCTCAGTTACATGGCGATTCGTGGCATTACGCTGACGGTCTATGCCCCCAAGGCGGTCTTTGCGCAGCTTCGCGTCGCCGGAACTTCCACCCAACCGTAGGTGTTCAATTCGTTAGCGCGTCGGCCATCATGTCGCTATCTTGCCGCGCGACCAGAGAGTCACGCATGCGATCTTGTTCGAAAATCCCCGCCGTATTCCTTGCAGTCACAATGACGCTTGTCTGTTTGCTGGCCTGTGGCGACGCTCAGCCGCAAGGCGAGACTCCGGCGCCGGCGCCGCCGGAGGAATTCCCGGTGCTGACCGAAGATGTGCTTGAAGGCCGCGTCCACGCCCCCGATTTCCCCGAGGGGCTGCAGTGGCTCAATACCGAAAATCCGCTCTCAATGGCGCACTTGAACGGCAAGGTCGTCCTGCTCGATTTCTGGACCTACTGCTGCATCAACTGCATGCACGTGATCCCCGATCTCAGGAAACTGGAGGAGAAATACGCCGACGAACTGATCGTCATCGGCGTCCATTCGGCGAAATTCACCAACGAAAAAGACTCCGAGGCGATCCGCCAGGCTGTGCTGCGCTATCAGATCACCCATCCGGTTGTCAATGACAACAATTTCCAGATCTGGCAGGCCTACGGCGCCAAGGCCTGGCCGACCTTCGCCATCATTAATCCCGCCGGCCGCGTTGTCGGAATGCACTCCGGCGAGAACGTCTTCCCGCTCTTTGACAACGTCATCGGCCAGATCGTCAAGCACTTCGATGCCAAAGGTGAACTGTCGCGCCGCAAGATATCGTTTGGCTCCGAGGCCATGAAGCAGGAGCAGACGCTGCTGAAATATCCCGGCAAGATCACCACCGACGCCACCGCCGCGCGTCTTTACATTTCCGACTCCAATCACAACCGGATTCTCGCCGCCACTGCTGACGGCAAGGTTGAGTTCATCATCGGCTCCGGGATGCCGGGGAATCAGGATGGCGCCTTCACGGAGGCACGTTTCAACCGGCCGCAGGGAGTTTGTCGCGATGGCGATATCCTGTACATTGCCGACACCGAGAACCACACAATCCGCGCGGCCAATCTGAAGTCGAAGAAGGTCACGACCGTGCTCGGCACCGGCACGCAGGCGCACCAAGACAATGTCGCCGGCGTCGGCACCAACGTCGCTCTGAATTCACCATGGGACTTGCTCGTCCACGACGGCAAGCTCTATATCGCCATGGCTGGATCGCATCAACTCTGGGTCGCTGATATCGATTCCTGGCAGGCCCGGCCGTACGTCGGCTCCGGACGCGAAGCGCGCGTCGATTCCACCTTGCTCGAGGCCGCTCTCGCCCAGCCGAGCGGCATCACCACGGACGGCGACAAGTTATACTTCGCCGATTCTGAGACCAGTTCGATTCGTTCCGCTGATTTCGCCTCCAGCGGAAGCGTCAGTACCATCATCGGCTCCGATCTCTTCGATTTCGGCGATATCGACGGTGATGCCTCCGCGGCTCGCCTCCAACATCCGCTTGGCCTGCTTTCTCATGACGGCAAACTTTATGTCGCCGACACCTACAATCACAAGATCAAGATCGTCGATCCGGTTCGGCGGACCGCGACAACTTTCGCCGGTACCGGCCGGCCGGGATTCAAGGATGGTGACCTTACAACCGCGGAATTCAACGAACCCTCGGGGTTGGCGTTAATCGGCAACAAGCTGTACGTTGCCGACTGCAACAATCACCAGATCCGCATCATCGATCTCGGCACCGGCACGGTCTCGACCCTGATGTTCCGCGACCTGGCGCCGGTAGCGGCTCGCACGATGGACAATTTCTCCGGCCGCGAGATCAAGCTTCAGCCCAATCGAATCAAGTCCGGCGCCGCTACGATCAGCGTGGCACTTGTTGTTCCCGACGGCTACAAACTCAATGAACTGGCACCATTCTATGTTGATTTCAACAGCTCCGATCAAAGCGCTGTCGAGATCGTCGCCAGGCCGGAACAGATCGTTTTGAATCGCACAACCGGTGAGTTCGAAATCCCGGTCATCGCGGGATCGGGTGCATCGGTCATCACACTGGAAACTGTCGTGTACCTCTGCAAGGCTGATTCCCCCGCTTGCTTGTTCGACATGGTGCGCGTGAAAATTCCGGTCACTGTCGACCCCAAAGGACCCGGCATGTTTGGTGTCGCCATCCCCGTCCGCACCCTGCCGCGTCTGTAGCGCCGACTTCAGTCGGCTGACTGCGTTGTTGCGGATCTTGGTTCCGTACACTGGTCTGAAGAGCCACAACTCAACGCGCAAAGCAACTAGACGTGCGTTTCCGCAATCATTTGACACGGTTAGCCCGGCTGCCCCGATCGTTGTTTCAATTGTCGGATTGTGCTACTTGAACAGCGCTTTGATCTTGCCCCAGGTCGACAGCTTGACATCCAGCGACGTCTCAACCCGCAAATCGATCTTGAGTTGATCCTGCGTCGGGCTGAAACTTGGCTTGGCCTTCTTGCCGTCGAGTTTGACCACGATCACATCGTCCGGTGACCGATATCCCTTGATCTCCGGCTTGTTTGGGTCATACTCGGGTATTCGCAATTCAAAGGCCCCGCCCTCTTT
>JADYYF010000159.1 GCA_020853795.1 Candidatus Zixiibacteriota bacterium | reverse complement strand
GATCCGGTCACTGCGGACCTGATGCCAAAGTTGTGGCGCTCCAGTGTTGGAGTTAGGGTTGCCACTCCCGTCTGATTCGCTGCGATGTCGACCAGAGCCAAATTGGCCGTGCCATCGGCAAGCACTAACCGAAGTGCGGACTGGCAATCGGGCAATACAGCATCATCGGGGCCTAATGAGTCTAAATCCAAGGGTACGGTCGCTCCAGGAGGGGTCGCGAGCGCAAAGACCGTCGCATACGGACCAGGGAGTGGCTGTCGGAGTCGAATGCCCACAAGGCTATCTCCCGTGATCGTGCCCAAAGCAATGTAGCCGCATTGCGGCAAAGGTTGGAGATTGACAATCGGCTCTGACGATACGTGAATGAAATTCGCAACGGGGTTTCCACCAGCTGCCGAGAAACGCAACACCACTAAGTATCCGTTGTCAGTGCCAATCAATAAGCGGGCTTGACCGTCGGCGTACTCTGAGCCCGGTAGTTCCGCCGCACAAACGGCGTGTCCATAGGTAGTTGAGTCGATGACAGGCAGGTATGTTGTTGGCGACCCGGCCACTGGAGTGCCGTCAAGGCTGTGCGTCACCGGAAACGTATAAAGTCGATAGTCGCGAAAAACAACCCACGGAGTTGGCTCGACTCCGCGCGTCGGCGAGCTCGAGAAATGATCAGCCCAAACTACATCAACTGGATGCCAGGAGTCTGTGAATTGCACGTTAAGCCGATTCCCGCGTTGGGCGCCGGTCTGCTGATCAAGAGTCATGATCCAGATCCCGCTCCGGGACGTTACGTCGTTTCGCCATAGAATGAAGGGACTGGGTTCGACTCCGTCGGGCTGACGAAACGATGCCGCTTCACGATTGCCTTCCTTTCCGGCACCAGTCTGCACATGGGCCAGATCGATGGCGACAAAATGCGTGTCTGATGCTGCCTGCAGCTTGCCGATTGCCGCCATCATATCTGAGGCGATGGCAAGTCCCGGGCTACCTGCCGCGAAGCACCGCTTGTCGCTCGAGCAGAACAAGCAGAGACTGGATACGACAATGAGCATGAGAATCGGCGGACTCTTCTCCATATTGATTCCTTTCACTTTCCAACACCTGTTCGACCGTTCAGTCTCTCATTTCTCCCCGTGAAGTCAACTGCGGCTTATGAACATCCCAAACTCACTCACACGCCGCGCACGGCATCGGCCCGCCCGCAAAGATGTAGTTGATCAAATACACCGCATCCGAGATTGTGACTAGCCCGTTGCAGTCCGCATCACCGCGAATCACCGGACTCGGCGCCGGCCCGCCGCCAAAGATGTAATTGATCAGGTACACGGCATCTGAGATGCTGATCATTCCGTTACCGTCTGCATCGCCGCACACAAAGGGCACCAGCTCGCTGTTTGGAACCGTGATCGTCGAATCGCCGAAGATGCCCGTCATGCTCGTGTCAATCCCGATCACAACACTGTCCCCATGAATCCGCCAATCGAGTGTAATCAAGTGCGATGTGCTCGCCTCGATTGCCACCGCTTCGTGGTAAAACGTCGTGTTCACCGTCGGGCTCACAATCTGGATTAACAGGTCATATTCAGCCGCCGCACCGAAGTTGTCGACCTGCACCTGCTGATCCGCAGTCAACGTCAACGTCACTGAGTCACCCGCCGGAATCTCGAGCCCCGATATCTGCACCACCACCTCCGAATCCGGCGTGATGCTGATCACCTCGATGAAACTGCTGTCATAGATCCCGCGCCCGGCCTTGCCGCCACCCCCGTAGCTCGTCAGCGACGGCGCCACGGCATCGGCCCGGTAGTAGCAACTGATGATCCCCGACTTGGCCCCGCCGTTGCGAAACACCCGCTTGTGACCGTCCACCACCGTGAACACACCATCCACCACGCCGCTGGCGCGGCAGTACCACTCGCCGGTCGGCAGGAAATAACCGATCGGCGGCGTCTCATTGCCATCCACCGGAATGATCGGTGAGCCGCCCGTGACGCTACCGTAGGTGCCGTTCTGATCAAACCCCATTGTGCCGCCGCCAGAGGTAAAGTGCGCCGAGTCGGCTTCGCCAAAGTAGAAGCGAATCTGCTCAGTGGCCGTGTTGGTGTCGGCCAGCACCAGCGGGTTCAGATAATTGTTGACGGAATCGAGCAGGAACAGTCCATAACTTCCACCCCAACCTGGTTGCCCTGAGTACGACCAGGTGTTGCTCGCCGTGTTGATTTCAACGCGCTTGGTCGTATCCTCCGGGAAGTTGCTGTCGTACGCATAGATATACCACAGGTCAGGATCCGAGCCGTCTTTCAAGCACCGGTACGGCGCGACCGCGTGACCACCAGTGTTTGTCTGATGAAACATCATCAGCGCGCGGTCGTTGCGCGGCCACTGCCCCAGCATCGCCTGACAAGCCGCCAGCGTCGCTGCCGGTGTAATCGAGTTGACCGCGCTATTGATCCGCTGTTGCTGTTGATATCCGAATTGATACAGGTAATATTTGTTGATCAGCGATCGACTCTGGGCACTCAGAGGCACCTCATTGAGACTTGAGTAACCGGAAAACACCGAATCAACCTTGAAGAATCCGTCATAGAATAGCGAACGGCTGGCCGCAAAACCAAAGCACGATCCGGTCCAGACTCCGCGCAAAGCCTCCCATTGCGCCAAAGCCGACGGGCGATAACTCACCTGACCCGGAGGCGGGTCAAAGTAAGCCGCCGCGGGGCTCACAGCCTCGACAAAGAGATCCCAATTGGGGAAATCTGACGGTCGACAGAGCAAGCAGTAAAGATCGCACGGCGAGCCGGCATAGCAGTAGTTGAATGCCTGCCACCACGCACTCGGCCACATGTTGGCCTCCGAGTTCGCAAACGACCAACTCGTGTCGTTCATCTGGTTCGCCAGCCAACGTGCGAGATTCTTGGCATACTGTAGATTATCTTCATGGGTGATGCCGAGATCGGGATGTGCGGTCGAATCCGTGAATCGATACCACGTAGCATCCCAGGCCACCCGCCGTCCATTAAGCTCCTGCAGGCCAATCATATTGAAACCACCATGATTTGCCACTATCTGCCCCGGCGCTCCTCCCTGCAGCGAGCCCTCGTTCAAGTTCCCCTGAATCGTTGTGACATTTTGCCATAGCTCGTGCGGCGCAAACTCGCTGGTCGCGATCGCACAGCCAACCGACCCGCCACAGTGGTCTGCTTCGCATGGGGCACCAGAGAAGCTTAAACTCAAACCCTGTTCGGTCGCAATCTGGTTTGCCGGCCCATCGTAACTACAGTCGTCTCCGATAAACAGTATTGAGTTGCCCGCGTTGAAAAAGTCCTGAACTGCCTGCAATTCCGGTGTGTCAAAGAACGAGGCACTCGTCTCCGTCGAGACCAGCCACAATTGATCATAGTATTGGAGCAAGGGAGTGCTCAGTATGGGAATCAATTGCCGGTCCAGAAGCGTGAAGCTGAAGCCCTCACTTTCGAGCGACACCGGCAAATTCTCATTGTAGTGAAATCCCCGACTACCCGCGCCCGTGCCTGATCCACGAGTCGTGTAGAGAAGAACTCGCTGATTGTGCGCTCCGGGAGTCGATTCACCCACGCAGACCCTGTCATAAGCGACCAGTCCGTAAGCTCCGACACCCACCTTGACGTCACCATCCCAGATAATGTCGACAAGTGTGAACAGCTCATGACCGTTGAGATAAGCCGTGAAGGCATTCCCGGCCTTGACGACGCGGGCATGATTTATCTCACCGACTCCAGTATTGAAGTCTGACCCGAGTCTCTCATAGGCCCAGAGCGCCGGTCGATAATCGGCACCAGCAATCCTGACCTCACATCCAACATAGCCCGCCAACTCGTAGACGATGTTGTACTTGTTTCCCGAAGAGTGATACAACACAATGCGCCAACGATTGGCATCTCCGGCTTGGACGTATAGGTCGACGTCGAATGTATAATCGCCGGTGGGCTGAAATGCATCCTGTAGCAGGAGATTACCTTGATCGGTGTGTGCACTGCCAAGACTCCAGTCACCGGTCATGATTCCGTCGGACTGCGACCAAGACCCACTGACCTGTGACCACAACGCCGTGTTGATGGTTTCTCCGTCGAAATCATCGCACACATCCGCTGCCGGCCAACCAATCAACCCTTGCCGCCCTGCAACCAGCTGACCTGTATCATACTCAGGTTTGGACGGGTGTCTCCCGGCAAACGCCAAATCCACACAAGCGAAACAAGCAATTATGCAGCATCTCGCTCCCAGGCTCACCAAACGCTTAGACATTTTGCCTCCCCGAAAAGAGAACATCTATTCCAACTTCAACTGCCAGTTACATTCCTGCTCTTGCGTAGCTCACCACCACTCACACCTCTACGGACACGCCGCACACGGTTGCGGTCCGCCGGCAAAGATGTAGTTGATCAGATACACCGCATCCGAGATGCTCACGGCGTTGCTGCAATCGGCATCGCCGGCCAAAAGCGGACTCGGTGCCGGCCCGCCGCCAAAGATGTAATTGATCAAGTACACGGCATCTGAGATGCTCACACTACCCGATCCGTCCGCATCACCGCAGCGATAACTCGGCGCCGGAGCATTACCGATCATCTCCGTCGAATCGTACGTGCCGATCATGCCGGTATCGATCATGATCTCGATACTGTCAGAATTGGGCCGCCAGTCCGGCATGATGAGATGCGACGTCTCCTCGCCGATCGGCACATCCTGATGGTAGAACGTCGTATCCACCGTCGGCGACACGATCTGTATCTGCAGGTCGTAGCTCGCCTCAGCCCCGAAATTGTCGAATTGCACCGAATAGTCCGCGGTCAAGGTCATCCGTGCCGAATCGCCTGCCGACGGCACGAAATCCCAGATCGTGACGACAACCTCCGAGTCCGGCTCGATGGAAATCACCTCGATGAAATTGCTGTCACATGCCCCTTGCGAGCCCTTGCCCCCGCTCCTCGGGTAGACCGTCAATGACGGCGTCACTGCATCCGCGCGATAATAGCAGCTAATGATCCCCGACTTGGCGCCGCCGTGACGAAAGATCCGATGTTCGCCGTCAACGATCGCGAAGATGCCATCGACGACTCCGGTGGCTGAGCAGTACCAGTCACCGGTCGGCAGCAGGTACCCGATCGGCCAGGTCTCAGTGCCGGTCGCCGGCGTGATCGGCACGCCGCCGCTCACGGTACCGAACAGATCATTACTGCCAAACCCGATTGTCCCTTGCACGGAGGAGAACAATGCCGAATCGGCCTCGCCGAAATAGAAGCGTGTCTTCTGTGTCACCGACGCTGTATCCATGAGAATCAACGGTGACTCATACTGGCTGACGGGGCTCAGAAGCATCAGCCCGCCACTACCGCCCCAGCTTGGCTGGGCGGCGTAATACCACGCGTTTCCCACTGTGTCAATCGCGATGTAGCGGGACGAATCGTTGGGATGATTGCTATCGAAGACGAAAATCCGCTGTATCGAGCCGCTGCCGGCATTGATCTCCCAGGGCACCACCGCATGTCCGCCCGGACCATTGTTATTGAATAACATCAACACGCGGTCGTTACGCACTGGACTGGCGAGCATGACACGGCATGCGTTCAGGGTCTGCACCGGCGTCACGGTGCCCAGCTGGGCGGCAATCGCCTCCTGCTCGCTCTCGGCAAATTGGTAGAGGTAGTACTTGTTGATCATTGCCCGGCCGGCGTCGCTCAACGGAACTGCGTCAAGTTCGCCGTATCCTGGAAAATCGGTCGCCACCTGACGAATGCCGTCAGTGTAGAGCCACTCAGTGGCCGCAAATCCAAAGCACGACCCGCTCCACGGCCCCTTCAGCGCCGTCCATTGGGCCAACGCCGACGGTCGAAACTTCACCGGCCCCGGAGGCGGATCGAAGTAACACTGCGGAGTTCCGAGTGCGGATACGAACAGCTCCCACCAGTCCGGGAAGTCCGACGGCTCACACAGTATGCAGCACCGTTCGCACGGCGTGATGATCCCACAATAGCCGATCAAACCCCAGTGCGACTCCGGCCACATATTCGCCTCGCTGTTGCCGAACGACCAGGAGCTGACGACCGGATTTCCGCTGCCAATCTGAACGTCGCAGGTGCCGCAATCGACAAGCGCCGGTACAATCGTCCCGCCGGTCTGGGCCGAAAAAATGAACGGCCCAGCCGGATCGACGAAGCTCGAATTGATGTCGATACAACCAGACGAAGCACCCGGCGACTTCCGCAAGTACATCGTGAAGAGCAAGGCTTCGGAGCCAGACGCATGCACGCCAATCGGATTCGTGACCATTAGGTCGACCCAACCAACGAACATCTTGTTCTCAGCAGGTCTCGGCCTGACATAGAATGATCCACCGCTGGGCATGCCGGGACCCTTCACCGCACTTGTCATCTCGTAGAGATCAGAGTCATATGAAAAACCAAGCGAAAATGCCCCAATTTGCAGCTCATTTCGAATGTACACGGGAATGCCGATCGAGTCGCTCTCGTCAGGAAATGAATATGGACAACCACTCAGGATAATGGCATTCTGATTTGTCGGCAATGTGCAGGTACCACCGGCACAGGGTGGGAGTCCAGTGGAAAAAATGTATCTGACTAAATAGTGAACATCGGTTACATTGATTGAGCCGCAGTCGTCGGCATCTCCCTGTGCCATTGTGACGGGTTCGGGCCCCCCTGAGAAAATGTAGTTGAGCAGATAGACAGGATCTGAGACGCTGATCGACCCGTTGTTGTCCGCATCACCACATAAGAAGCTAATGGCGTCCAGCGCAAACACATCCCCGAAATTCGTCCAGGTCACCGTCGGCGTCAAACTCACGGCCTTGCCGTTGACCTTGAACGAGATCACACTGCCAGGGCTTGCCCCCTCGTCAACACCGGAGGTGTACGGATCGTCCTGATAGATCGGCATGACGCCAAATGATCCGTCCGAGTGAAGGACATCCTCTCCGCACTTCGTCCCCTGCGGATCGAACGCCTCGATAATCCCCGAGCGTTCGTTTCCCAGCAGCTTGCTCAGTGCTTTTGACGGTGGCGCGTACACGTTGATCCAACTCGTCGTGGGATTCGCCACCTCGCGGCTGGCCACCTCCCCTTCGGGAGTGACTCCACTTCCCGCCTGCCCCTTCGCGTCCGGGTAGGTCAGCACCGCACTCGACGTCATCTTAATCCAGTAGCCCTTGAGCGGCTCCATTACTCTGGCCGTCGAGTACGTCTGCAGATCGGGATAGAAGCTGAAACCACCGTGGTCGAACGTGAACACACCGTCAACATCAGGCATCACCGACGCTAACGCGATATGCGTGCTTTCCGGCGCCGCCGGCAGGTAGGAAACCAGATTCCACCCGGCATCCAACTGGATCGGCGTGGTCGGAGCTACCGAATTCCCAGTCAACACCAGGGTATCCACTTGCGACATGCGAAACCAATAGCCGTGCAGATGGTCCATCGCGCTTAGCGTGGAAAACGGCGGGTAGGCTGGATCATATGTAAGTCCACCCTGATCATAAGAAGTGATCAGGAGCAGATGATCAACGATGTCATCGATCAGGCAACTGATCGAATCGCAAGGTGTATCCACGGACCAAGAGACCAGGTTATAGCCGGCTTTGAGAACGATAGCCTGCGTCGCCGTCATCTCATCGGCTTCCCGTGTGGCGGCGGATGCGTGCACACTGACCGACAGGCTTCGGCTGGAAAATTCAACATGCAGATTGGTGACAATCGAGATCAAGAAGAATACAGCAATGGCGGACAGCGAACGCGTGTGCACAGGCCCTCCCTTCGGACTTTTTCGTGCGAAATGTCGTCGCTCAGTTCTGGTGTAGTAACTAGCGATGCTAACGTATACTATTTCGTCGTCATTGTCAAGCGCATTGCGGAGCCTTTGCAGCGCAGACTGCATTGAACTCTGGGCAATGCGCCGATCCCGGATTCAATTCCGCGAGACTTGAAGATAAGAGTAAATCGATGTGCTTATTGGGACATTCACCGCGCATTACTCCGGTTCGCCGCCGGTCGCCGCAACTTTCGGCACCCTGATTGTTACCGTCGTCCCCTTACCAAGCTCCGAGCGAATTGCAATCTGCCCGTTCATCTCCAATAATACCCGCTTGGCCGCGCTGAGCCCCAATCCCAATCGCACTCGCCCCGCTTTGATCACGAAGTTGGGCTCAAATATGTGCTCAAGCTTCTCCGCGACAATGCCGCGTCCATTGTCGGCGATCTCGATTGTCACGGCTTCTTCGCTGGAGGATGTCGTCAGTGCAACCTCGCCTGTTTCCGCGACCGCCTGAAAAGCATTCTCCAAAACTGCCAGCAGGACCTGGTTGAGTTCGCGTCCGGAGCAGGTAACTGGCCCGATGTCGCCGTACCTCCGCACCAGTCGGATTGTCGCCGGAAAGCGCGGCTTCAGAAGCTCAATCGTCGCATCCATGCACGCATTGACCTCCAACGGCATTACTTCCGGTCGATCGATGAGTGCGAATGTCTTCAGCGCCGCGATCACTTCCCCGATTCGTTGCGTTGCCGCATTCAGTGCCTCAAGATTGGCGCGAATCCCTGCGGACGCGCCCGCCTCCGCTGCATCGACTTCTCGCTTCACGAACGACGCGATCGTCTGGCTCGATGACCGGGCGACCGCAATCGGCGTGTTGAGTTCATGCACGATCCCGGCTGCCAGCTTACCGAGTGCGGCCAGCTTGTTCGCCTCCAGCAACTCCTCGTGCTGCTCCTGTAACAGCTGGTGCGCTCGCAGTAGTGCCTCACGATTCGACTCGCTCTCGCGTAATCGCGCGGCCGCTGCTGCCACCGCCAACTCACTCTCCCGCTGTCGCAGACCACGCAACTTGAGCGCGATGATGTCCGCCCCCGATTGCGCTAACTCTAGCCGTGAATTGATCTCGCCTTCGGCCACGTGCAGGCCCGCCAGATACAACACTCCAATTCGCTCCCCATCACTCGTCACCGGCACCGCTATCGACATCTTTGGAGTCGCTTCAGCATCACCAACAAGCCGAGTGACCGCAATTTCCTGGGCACGAAATGCCTGCTGCAACTGCTGATCCGGTTCCTCCGTGACAGCAGCCGCACTCAATTCCGACCTGCTGCTCCGCGCCATTACCCGCCAGCGCTCACCGGCATCGTCAAACTCGACTGCCCAGGCCTCACCGGCGCCGACCACTGATGCCAGCCGAGTCAAGTACGACTCCAGCTCGCTTTCGTTCCTGAGCTCCTGCCGGATGATCGCCGTCAATCCGCCGAACGCCTCAAGCAGACGCTGGAGGACTTCGGTCCGCTCTTGCAGCAGCCCCCGAACATCGACGCTGTCAAAACTCCGGGTACGGCTATCGATGAGCGTCCAGTCCGCCGCCGCAGTCGCCATTGCCTCCGGCGCCGCCGCCGGTGGGCTTGAACCAAGGACCGCAATCACCTTACCGAACCCCAGCAAATCGCCCGATCGAATCACCTGCGCATCGGACACGCGCGCCCCGTTGACGAATGTGCCGTTCTTGCTGCCGAGATCAACCAGTCTTGTTGACTCCGAGGTCACCTCAAGCCTGGCGTGCTGACGCGAGACGGTTGGATCATCGATGGCAATTTCGCAGTGGGGATCTCTGCCGACCAGATGCGTGCCGGCAGGCAATTGCCAACTCGCATCCCCCACTGCCGAAATCACTGTCAGAGTCAAGGCGTCCAAGTCGTGTCGCTCCTCCCCGCCATCGTTCCTGTCCGCGCCCGCCCTGCAAGGCAGTTTCGTTGCCGAGAGCCAAGCAGCCTCAGCCGCAATCTCGGCACACCCAGAGCGGATCACTGTAAAAACTAACCTCCTCCCAAGGCTATTGCAATCTAAATCACGGAGCGTTCTGTCTCAGTTTCGCATTGTGCTCGTTCAGGCGTCCTTCCATTGCCGCTTCAGCTTATCGGAACGCATTTCTCGCCACCCCTAACCATCATTGAAATTCAAGTGTCTTAATTCGTAGGTCAGGATCCCTGCGATCCTGACTCTCGTCTACATCAGCTTCTCCCCGAAGAACAAGCAATTCAAAATCCTCACCGCTCAAACGAAGGAACATCCTCGTGGATTATTGGGTCACATGAACGCCTTGATCGCCTCATGCAGAAAGACCCGGCCTGCGCCGGGTCCTCCTACCCTCCCTTTCACTGCACTATGTATCGAACCGCCTCAGCCACCGATCGCGGTGACGGCCTGCGGCTACTTCAGCAACAGCATCTTTCGCGTCGCGCAAAATTCACCCGCATCGAGGCGATAGAAGTACACGCCCGACGCCACCGCGCTCCCACTATTGTCACGCCCATCCCACATCACCGCATGTGTTCCGGCCGCGCGCAACCCTTCCGCCAGGGTCACGACGTTTTCACCGAGGACGTTATAGATCACCAGCGTGACCTCCGCCGGTTTCGGCAGGCTGAAGCTGATCTCGGTCGACGGATTAAATGGATTCGGCCGGTTCTGCTTCAAAGCAAACTCCGTCGGCAGGACCCTCTCAACCTTCGCCGATGAGATCGTGGTCGCCATCTCCCGAGCATCCGAATCCACGACGATCGCGCTCGTCAACACCAACTCCCCATCACCCT
>JADYYF010000158.1 GCA_020853795.1 Candidatus Zixiibacteriota bacterium | reverse complement strand
CGCTCCGATCCGGTCGTGCTCACCGCCCCGGCCACGGTGGAAGATGCCGCCTACAAGATCCACAAAGATTTCGCCGAGAAATTGCAGTTCGCCAAGGTCTGGGGGGCAGGGAAGTTCGATGGCCAGCGTGTCCAAAGGGATTTCCAGCTCGCTGACGGCGATGTCGTCGAATTCCACCTCTGACTGTCATCGCAATGTCAAAAACTCCTGAATCCGGGTGCCGCGTGTCGATTGCATTTGACCGACCGGGAGATTTCCTCTATCATCGACTGCGAAGGTCTATACATGGAGGTGTGATGAAGATCCGATTTCTGCTTTGGCCCGCCCTTGCAGCCCTGGCGGCACATTCCTTCGTTACCGGCGGTGAGATGAAGTCGGCTGCGCCGACACCCGCCGCCGATTCCACCGCCTGGCGCGCACAGGAACGGCATCTGCACAACATCAAACAGTTGACCTTTACCGGCGAAAACGCCGAGGCCTACTTCTCCTACGACGCCAAGCAGTTGATCTTCCAGTCGAACATCCCGCCGTACAACTGCGATCAGATTTACCTGATGAACTCCGACGGCTCCAATCGCCGCCTGGTCTCGACGGGGCAAGGGCGTACCACTTGCGCGTTTATTCAGCCCGACGGCCGGCGCATCATCTATGCCTCTACCCATGCCGCCGACTCCGCCTGTCCGCCGCCGCCCGACTTCAGCCGCGGCTATGTTTGGGCGCTCTATCCCGGCTACGATATCTACTCCGCCAATCCCGACGGCCGCGATCTGAAGAACATCACTAATTCGCCGCGCTACGATGCCGAGGCCGTCTATTCTCCCGACGGCAAGAAGATCGTCTTCACCTCGCTGCGCTCCGGCGATCTGGAAATCTATACCATGAACCCCGACGGCTCCGATGTCCGCCGGCTCACGCATGAACTCGGCTACGATGGCGGCCCCTTCTTCTCCTACGATGGCACCAAGATTATCTACCGTGCCTCGCGCCCCAAAACCGCCAAAGATTCCGCCGACTACCTGTCGCTGCTCCAGGACGACATGATCCGTCCCTCGGAACTCGAAATCTGGATCATGGATGCCGACGGCTCAAACCAGCACCAGATCACTCACCTCGGCAAGGCCAACTTCGCGCCGTATCTGCATCCCGACGGCAAACGTCTGGTGTTCTGCTCGAACCATCGCGGCAATCCCCGCGAATTCGACATCTTCATGATCAATCTTGACGGCACCGGTCTCGAGCAGATCACATTCAATCCGACTTTCGACGGCTTCCCGATGTGGTCGCACGACGGCAAGAAATTCGTCTTCTGCTCCAACCGCGACAACCGGAAAGAAGGCGAGACCAACGTCTTCATCGCCGACTGGCTCGACTGACCGCGCGCTCTCGTTGCCCCTGTAGTGCCGACTTCACTCGGCTCCGCTGCCCCACCGCCTGCGCAGCGTCCCGAGGAACGAGGGATTGCGGTGGGAAAGTGATAGTTGGTAGGTCAGGATCCCTGCGATCCTGACGCTGGTCCACGCGCCGTCAGGAATCCCTTCCTGAAGGTGAACGCACCCGGTCCCCGTGCTGTCCCACCTCCTGCGCAGCCTCCCGAGGTACGAGGGATTGCGGTGGGAAATTGCCAGAAGAGGCTTCGGCGCCCCACCGCTTGCGGTGGGTCGGATATCACGCGTCGTTGCGGCAGGTCTTGATCCCGCGCACCACTGCCGTCGCGATCCCAACTACACTCCTCGCGCGGGATTGTGGCCTGCCGCTTCTCTACTTGTTCTCAGAAGATACAGTCAACCTGGATTCCCGCCTCCACGGGAATGACACCCGCCCCTCTCCCTCTGGGAGAGGGGTTAGGGGTGAGGGCTTCTCGTCGCTCCGAGTCCTCTCTCGCGCGCCATCGACCGCCACACCCACCGCTCTCACCGATCCAATTCAACCTTAGCAAAGGGGGTCAGGGGGTTGTATTGGCTCCCGCTCTCGCCAATCCGACCACTCTCTGCCGACACCTCCATCGACCATGCGTGTCATTGCGAGGAGCGCCCCTACCGTCAGCACGTTCTCGACCCTGGATCGCGACCAAGCAATCTCCGCGCTATTTGGACACCACTGCTCTCCGACGAGCTGACCTTTCCCATCGCCTCCCGGGAGAAGGGCAGGGGTGAGGGCTTCCCGGTGCGCCGGCTTCTCCCACCCCACAAACACAATCGCCCTCTCCCGTCAGGGAGAGGGCGACTAAACTCACCGTCAACTCGATTGCGCGCTACGATGTCTGACTCGCTGCCGCCCCATTCCCGTTACCGTTCAGCGATGACACGATCACTCCGTCCTTGATCAAGATCGTCCGCTTCGTCCGCTTGGCGATATTCGGATCGTGCGTAATCATTAAGATCGTCGTGCCCGACTGCCACAGTTCCTCGAAAATCTTAATGATCTCACTCCCCGACTTGGAATCCAGATTACCCGTCGGCTCATCCGCCAGAATCAGCTTCGGATTGTTCGCCAGCGACCGTGCAATCGCCACGCGTTGCATCTCGCCGCCCGACAGTTCTGTCGGTTTGTGATCAAGCCGATTCCCCAGCCCGACTCGCTCCAGAAGTTTCGTCGCCCGCTCGCGGCGCTGGCGCGCGCTGATCCCCGCAAAAATCATCGGCAACTCGACATTCTCGAACGCCGTCGCATACGGCAGCAGGTTGAAATTCTGAAACACAAACCCGACCTTGCGGTTGCGAATCTCCGCCAGTTGGTTCGGATTGAGCTGGTCGATGCGCTCGCCGTCCAGGAAAAATTCCCCCGCCGTCGGCGTATCGAGACAACCGACGATGTTCATCAGCGTTGACTTGCCCGATCCCGACGGCCCCACGATGCTGACAAACTCGCCCGCCGCCAGATCCAGGTCGAGCCCTTTCAGCGCCTCGACCGCGACCTTGCCGGTGTTGTAAAGCTTGCGGATGCCTGACATCTTGATCATCTATTCTCACCTCGCATTATTCGTACCGCAATGATTCGACCGGATTCACCGAGGCCGCCCGCCGCGCCGGGAAGAACCCCGCCGTCAGTCCGACGAACGCCAAAATCGCCACCGTCACCATCCCGATCGCCACGGAAATCGTCGGCTTGCCCAGCCAACTCAACGCTTCATTTTGTAGATCCACCCGCGCAAACCCCGAGCAAATGCCCTGCGCAAACACGATTCCCAGCAATCCGCCGATGCCGCAGATCAACAGCGCCTCGAGGATAAACTGCCCCATAATCTGCCGCGGCTTCGCCCCCAACGCCATCTTCACGCCGATCTCGACCGTTCGCTCCTTGATTGCGGCGTACATGATGTTCGCCACCCCCAGACCGGCAATCGACAACGAGAAAAATCCCATCACGCCGAAGAAAATCTCCAGCCCCAGCATCATCTTCTCCATCACGTTCTGCATCTCAATCACGTCCCAGATCGACAGCGCTGCCTTGTCCTTTGGATCAAACTTCTGCCGCTTGCCGATCACCTCATACATCCGCGTCTTGACAAACTCCGCCTGCTTCGGATCGCGCGGCTTGACCACGATATTGCTGTAGCGCAACTGCCCCCAGATCGCCGAAAATGTCGTCGCCGGAATCGAGACCTTGTTGTTGTCCGGCCCGCTGTACGACCCCATCTGCTGCTTCTTGGTCTGCACCCCCACCACCGTGAAGGGAATATTGTTGATCGAGATGATTTTCCCGACCGCGTCTTGCTCACCGAACAGATTCTCCTTCACCTTGTCGCCAAGGAATACCACCCGCCGGCGCTTCTGCATATCGATCTCATTGATGAACCGTCCCCCCGGCTGCGGATAATGCGCCCGCATCACCTCGAACGACGGAAACAAACCATTTGTCCGCGCCGACACCGTATTCTTGCCGTAGCTGATCGAGGTTCCCCAGTCGAAATAATCCGCGCCGACCTTCTCAATTTCCGGGATCTGCTTCTTGAGTTCTTCTAAATCCTCCGGGTAAAATCGAATCCGCCGCGCCTTGCCCAGACCTTCATACGGAATCGTCGTCTGCCCGCCCCAGACGATGATAATCCCCTCGCCGAGCCCCTTCGAGTTGTTCATCAACTGCGACTTCAGCCCGTTCGCAAACGCCAACAGCAACACGATCGACAGCGTTCCCCACAGCACGGCAATCAGCGTCAGCGTCATCCGCTTCTTGTTGGCGCGCAAATCGCGCCAGAATAGCTTAACGAATAAGAACGATCGCGACATCTTACAGCTTCAACGCCTGCACTGGGTTCATATTGGCCGCGCGCCGCGCCGGGAAGAAACTCGCCAGCAGCGCGATAAATCCCAGGATCCCGATCACCGCCAACTTGTCCTGCAGCGACAACGACGGAATCCCCACGTACTCTTCGATTCCCATCTTCGGCGCGACCGCGATGATGATCTGCGCGATCCCGTAACCGATCGCCCCGCCGATGGCGGTCAGAATGAACGTCTCGAAGATGAAGCCCATCAGCACGAAACCCTTCTTCGCGCCGAGCGCCATCTTGATCCCAATTTCCTTCGTCCGTTCTTCCACCACCACGTACATGATGTTGGCCAGCCCGATGCCGCCTACCAGCAGCGTCATGAAGCCGACAAAACCGACAAACATCCGCAGCGCCACGAAGAAGATCAGAAAATCATTGTCCTCCACCGTATCCCACAGCGACAACGCCTCCTTATCGGTCGGATCGAACTTGTAGCGCTTGGCAAACACGTCATAGACGCGGTCAATGCACTGCGGATGTACCTCCAGGCTCGCCGCCTTGAACACGATGTTGTCCAGGTAGCGGTCGCCGTACGTCGTCTGCAGCGTCGTCGCCGGGATGATCGCCTTGTCCTGGTCGCGCCCCGAATATGACGAGTCCTGCCGCTTCTTCTGCATCACGCCGATGATCGTGTACGGTACGCCGTCCACCATCACCACCTGTCCGACCGCATCGACGTTTTCCCCGAAAATCTCATCGCGCAGGGCGTTGCCGATGAACATCACTCGCCGCTTCTCGTCCAGATCGACCCGGTTGATAAACCGCCCGCCCGGCTCCGGTATGACATTGCGCAATTGCGCGTAGTCCGGCTCCACCCCCGAGCACTGCACCAGCTTCGACTTGCGCCCGTTCTTGATCGACATGTTCCAGCGAATGAACTCGCCCGAGACCGTGCCCAGCTCGGGAATATTGTTGCGCATCATCTCGATGTCGGCCGGTACAAAACCGAACCACCGCCCCTTGGGATAACCCGCGTACGGCTTGCTGGTGTTGCTCGCCCACATGATCACGATGTCGTCGCCCAGCCCTTTCATTGCCTCCACCTGCCGGCGCTGCAACCCGTAGCCGAACGCCAGCAGACAGATCACCGTGACCGTGCCCCACGCCAGGCCCAGCAACGTCAGGAATGTCCGCAGCCTCTGCGCGCGCAGATCGTGCAAGAACTGTTTGAGATAAAGCTTAAAGGAAGTCGGGCGCATGCGAATCCAATGCCGGTTGCTTGTCCGTCAACTCCGCGCGTCAGTCAATGACGCTCTTGACGATCTCCTTCTCCGCGACCAGATCGCCCTCGCTCAGACCGCTCACCACCTCGATCGTGATCCCGTCCGATAGGCCGGTGGTGATCACCCGCTCTTTCTTGGCGCCGAGAGAATCCACGATCTGCACGAACGCGCTGTCACTGCGGAAATCCACCAGCCGCTCCGGAATCACCAGGATATCCTTGGCCTGTTTGATGATGATCTCGGCGTTGGCCGAATAGCCCGCGCGCAGCTTGGAGATATCCGCTTCGTTGAAGCGCACCTCGACGTCAAACACCGTCGCCGACTGCTCCTTGCGCGCCTTCGGCGAAATCTTGTGCAAGACGCCGGTGACTGTATCCTTCGGCAGCGCGCCGACTTTTAGCGTCACCGTCATGCCTTCCGTCAACTTGCCGACGTCGATCTCGTCTACCGTCCCGCGGAAAATCAAATCTTTCATGTCAGCGAGGGTGATCAGCGCAGTGCCGTCCTGATAGGAGGTCAATGGCACCACCGGATCACCCTCGTTGACGTTTTTCGAAAGCACCGAACCCGTGATGGGAGAACGGATCGTGCTCTCGACGTTGACATTCTTCGTGCGAATCGCGCCCTTTTCCAGCAATTGCAGGCGCTCGTTGGCCAGGTTCAACTGCAATTGCGCCTGCTCAAACGCCGCCTTGCGATCGTCATATTCCTGCTGGGAAATCAATTTCTTGTCGAACAGCTCCGTCGAGCGGTCAAACGCCAGCTTGGCGTTGTCGAACTGAATCGTCGCCCGGTCGATCTCGCGCTGCGCCTCCGTGTATTCCAGCGGCGTCGGCTGCGGCGAAATCTCAATCAGGACGTCACCCTCGCGCACCAGGTCGCCGACATCGGAATACAGCCGCTTGACGATCCCCGAAATCTTCGACTTGACGACAACCTCTTTGTACGGCTGAATCGTCCCGATCGCCATTGCCTTCTCAATGATCTCGCCCTTCTCAACCTTCGTCCCCGGCGGCTGATTCCCCTTGCTCGAATCGCCGCGATTGAAAAAGATCAGAATTACCGCCGCAATCACCGCCACGCCGATAACTCCGAACACGACTTTCTTCATTGCTGGTTCCTTCTTTATGGCAAATAACCGATTTATCCGAGCTACAATAAATAGGGTACGACTGTCGCGGGGAGAAGTTGCAGGCGATGTTGGATGGCGCCCGCCTCACGGCAGGGAGAGAATCAACCGCTCCAGCTCGGCGCTGATCGCCGCCGCGCCGCGCTCGTTATAGTGAATGAAGTCCCCTTTCGGATCATCGAAGTACTCCGGATGCTCCGCAAACAGCCGCGCTGCATCGACTAACCCCACGCCCAGATCTGCCGCGGTCTGCCGCACCACGTCGTTGTAACGCTCATGGTAGGCCTCCATCGGATTGGCCTGCCCCGGATCGGCATCGCCCACCGGGGCCGTGATCAAGATCGGCGTGGCGCCCTGCTCACGGCACAGCCGGATCATCGCCTCAAGATTGGCGCGATAGTCCTCCAGCCCCACCCGGTACTTCGGCGATTGCTTGTTGTAGGTATACTCCCGTGCTTTCTCGCTGCGCGAGAGCAGGGTATACTTGACGGCACGGTAGACATAGCTGCGTGACAAGACATTCTGCGCATCAAGTATCCACTGCGGCGCCATCTCCTGCGTCTTGTCCTCGATGTCGAATCCCGCCGCCCAGTGGTCGTTCCAGCCGTAACAAATCGTCACCACCTTCGGCTTAAGTCGCGGCAGCGTCTCCCGCAACAGCCGCAGCCCCTGAAATGACGAATACCCCGGTACCCCGCAATTCACCACGCGAAATTGCGCCCGGCTAATCGGCGCCAGCCGCGTCTGCAGTTGACCCGGATAGGTCTGCTCCTCCGTCAGCCGCCAGCCGAACGTGCACGAATTGCCGAAGCAGGCGACGGTGAAGGTCGACGGCGTCTCGGCCGCCAACTCGCCCCCGCGAAACCCCAGCGCATTCGTGCGGTACGACCCCGGCACCAAAAATTCTTCTTTGTCGCTGATATTCCTCTTCAGCCGCCAGAACAGATCGTGATCCTTCTCGAAGAAGTCCGGATACTCGAACACCCGCACCAGCATGAAAAACGGATTGTCCACCCGTGCTTTGATGTTGGCCAACCTCAGGACACCCTCGGCCCCGGCCAGCAAAAGCAGGATTGCAACTAGACTGAAAAGGAAATGCTTGAACACGCGCGGCACGCCCGACTCCGCGCCTTACATGCGGCCGCTGCCGTGCGGGATGAGGTAGAAGATGATCATCAGGATCAACCCGACGACCGTGATCACCCGCGCTGTCGGCAGATTCACCAGATCCTTAGCGCTCTCCCCCGACCACGCCGACCCTTTTAGGCCGACCATCGCCAATATCCAGTACAGGCAAAGGACGAGTGAGAACGTGTCGGTCAAATTCGTGCTTACCGGTATCCCGCTCCACCATGTACCGTATGTCTGCCGCTCGATTTG
>JADYYF010000157.1 GCA_020853795.1 Candidatus Zixiibacteriota bacterium | reverse complement strand
TTGTCTGCCAACTTAGGTTCGACTGATATTCCTGTCACCCCCATAGTCCTCTTATCGGCAGCGCCGCGGGTTTCTCCTTGCCTAATCTTGGCGCGGTTGTAGATTCCGAGCCATGAGCCAGGTGGAGCTACGCGGTATCGTCAAGCGCTTCGGCGGCAACGTGGTGATCCCCCGTCTGGACCTGGCGATTCCGGCAGGCAAGCTGACGGTACTGCTGGGGCCGTCCGGCTGCGGCAAATCGACCTTGCTGCGAATCATCGCCGGGCTGGAAAGCCCGGATGAAGGCGCGGTCTGGATCGACGGCCGAGACGCCACTGCCCATGAGCCCCGCGACCGCAATATCGCGATGGTGTTTCAAAATTATGCACTTTATCCGCATCTGACGGTCCGCGAAAACCTGGCGTTTCCGCTCAAGGTGGCTAAAGTGGCCAGAGGCGACATCGACCGGCGCGTGGCAGCGACGGCCGAGCTGCTGGAAATTACGCCGCTGCTGGACCGCCTGCCGCGCACTCTGTCCGGCGGGGAGCGGCAACGCACGGCCGTCGGGCGGGCGATCATCCGCGATCCGCGGTTGTTCTTGTTTGATGAGCCGCTGTCGAATCTCGATTTCCAACTGCGCAATCAGATGCGGGGTGAATTGCGCGCGCTCCAGCAACGGCTGGGCAAGACGGCAATCTATGTGACCCACGACCAGACCGAAGCGATGACGATGGCGGACCAGTTGGTGGTGCTGAGCAAGGGGGCGATCATGCAGATCGGCACACCGGAAGAGGTGTTTGACCGGCCGGCGAATCAGTTCGTGGCCGGCTTCATCGGATCACCGCCGATGAACTTCCTCGCAGTGAGCGTGCGCGGCGGGCAAGTGAAAACCGCGACCGAGGTTATCAGCACGAGTGCGGCCATCGCCGACGGTGAGTACATCCTGGGGATTCGACCGGATCACTTGACAGCCGGAAGTGAATCCTCTCCGTGGACGATGATCGTGTCGCGAATCGAGTACCATGGCGCGGTAAGCTACGCGATTGGCAGTTCCGGCGGCGC
This sequence comes from Candidatus Zixiibacteriota bacterium, assembly GCA_020853795.1. Taxonomy (NCBI): domain Bacteria; kingdom Pseudomonadati; phylum Candidatus Zixiibacteriota; species Candidatus Zixiibacteriota bacterium. The sequence continues at coordinate 3,707 of JADYYF010000157.1, read as the reverse complement.
CGAATTGATGGCACGCCTGGGGCCGGGATTAGCGGCAGGAATGGGTCGGAAGGTGGGGTTGAGTTTCGAGGCGGAGAAGGGGCATTTATTCGAGAAAGCGACGAAGAAGAGGGTGTAGAATCGGGAGACCTTTGTTATTGCTCCCTGCTGGTATCCTAGCTATCTTCGGTATGACAATTTGCATGTATCAGCAAGTAATGTCTCAGAATACAAGCAATACTGAGCTCTCAAGGAGGACGCAATGGGCGACCTTGATGAATTCGCAAAGAAATGGGCATGGGTTGAATCGAACAGGATAGCTGTTCAAAGAGGGAATCTCCCTTGTCCTTACGGTGGCGGTAATTGTCTAATCTCTTCGCCTGGAATTCATGGAGACGGTGAAGATGGCAAGGTATACCATTTGGTGGCCTGCACTAAAGCTCGAGCTGCGCAAGACGGTATAATGGGAAGAGGCAGAAGAGGACGAGAACTCCGAGAGATGGGTTGCCCTCGACCAGAGCCCGCATTATTTTCCGGCTGGAAATGCAGGTATGCTGATGGCACCTGGCAGCCTCTGTGATGATCAACTCAACGATTCGAACACCCATGGTTTGGGCTCATTTGATATTCCATTGTTCTGGGTCTGTAGCCCACTCGAAGCGAATCGGAGGCTGGCGCTTCGCGATTCATCTCCCTAATTCAGATATCAATTCCGGAATCTTGGTCTCAATGCCACCTTCAATCGTGACTATTTTGTACCAAGCGCGTTCTCGTGGAAAGCCGAATTCGTCAAATCGGTCTAAGATCGCACCAGGATAGGGATCCAGAATAATGAGCTTCTTGCAGGCGTATCTTGACGTAAGGAATCGCGTCAACAGAAGCCACAAGTAAGAGTCTTCGGGACGGAGGCTAGTCCCAATGATGATTAATCGTGTAGCAGTAACAACTGCTTCAAGTGCATCCAGCATCATGTAGACGATTTCAATGTGAGGAGATTTGACAAAGCTCGGTGCAATGACGTATTCGGCTGCGCGCATCCTCCCGCCTCTTTCATATTGCCTATTCTTACCCGATCTTGGGAAAATTGAATCGTTCACCTCAAAGCCAAGACTTGTGTGGCCCTGATCGCCGTGAATGTATGACTCGCCGAAATGCTCTGAGCCGTGTATCTTGGCAATTTTGATGCCTTTTGGGCTTGAGTCTTCGATGCCAAACAACGGATGGAGAATTCGGCAGTACCCGTCGCGTGGTCTCCAAACATCGAAGTAGTCAAGGGCACCATCGAGAAAGCAGTCATAGTTCAGTGTGATTATGAGGTCTCGATTGGACAAGACTACTTTTGCGAATTGATGAATCCACTTACCTGGACCTAGTTTAACTGGTTCGAATCGAAATTGCCGGAAATATTCAGCGATTTCGTGCTGAATCTTCCTTCGCTCGACTGCGAAATCACCGTCACGCACGCCCTGCAAATTCAGATCATGCAGAGTGAGCAGCTTTTCAATTTCCGTGATACTGCCGTTCTGAGATGCGATCTTTGCAACAGTGTCTGCACCGCTTTCAATGAGCTCCTTCAGTAGCTGACCATTCAGCGGCGCTCTTGGGAACGCTGCTTTTGTAAATCCGGCCCCGATGAGGAAGATAGTCTCTGGCTGCATTGAATCTGTCGACATACGCTAATACTCCCACTTTACGAACATCGGCCCTTTGCGCGAAGGTTCGGTTGGCGTCAGGACACAACAATCAGACCGACAGACAAGAATGTCTATCCTACCGGCTCTGTGAGGCCAGCCGGACGAACTCATCAACGTGCGCCATTGCGCGCTCGACACCGGACTTCCAGAAGTCAGCCTTGGTCAAATCGACACCCATATGCTTTTGTGCCACCTGCTCAGTCGTCATACGGCCGGTGTCCTCCAGCAACGCCCGGTAGCGCGGCGCAAACGCCTTGCCTTCCGCCAACGCCCGCGCGTACACGCCGCCGGCAAACAGGAAGCCGACCGTGTACGGGAAGTTGTAGAAGGGGATTTCAGTGATGTAGAAGTGCAGCTTCGACGCCCAGAAGAGCGCATGGAAGCCGTCGGTGACATCAAGGGTATCGCCAAAGGCCCGTTTCTGCGCGTTCAGCATCAGTTCTTCGAGGCGACCCCGACTGACCATGCCTTTCTCGCGTTCAGCGTAGAAAGCCAAATCAAACAGGTAGCGCGCCTGGACGTTGCAGAATAGGATGAACGCATTCTGCAGATTCTGGTCGATCAACATCAGCTTGCCCGGCGTGTCGGAGACCTCCTTCAAGGCAGCATCGCCGACGCGCAGTTCGTTGAAGATTGAGGCGGTCTCGGCCAGCCCCATCGGGTATTCGGTAGCCAAATAGGGAGTGTCTTTCAAAACGAACTGATGATACCCGTGGCCGAGTTCATGGGCGAGCGTCGACATGCTGCTATAGTCGTCCGAGTACGTCATGAAAATGCGCGAGACGCCCTTGAGGTTCATGCCGGTGCAATAGGCGCCGTCGGCCTTGCCGGGACGGTCTTCGGCTTCGACCCAGCGATTGTCGATCGCCATGCGGGAGAACTGCGCCATCTCGTCGGAAAAGCCGCCGAGGTGCTTGACAATAAAATCGCCGGCCTGCTTCCAGTTGAATTCGATCTCGAGATGGCCGACCGGCGCAAACTGGTCGAACCAGCAGAACTTGTCGCTGCGGATCAGTTTCTTCTTGGCCTCAATGTAGCGCTTCATTTGCGGCAACGATTGTTGGACGGCGTCCCACATGGCATCGACCGATTCCTGCTTCATCCGGTTGAGCTGAAGCGGCTCGGTCATGATTGATTTCCAGCCGCGGCGTTTGTAGAGCGACCAGCGGAAACCGGCCTGGGCGTTCAAGGTAGCGGCGCAGATGTTGGCTTTTTCCGCCCACGCCTGCTCGAAGAGCTTAAAGGCGCGCCGGCGAACGTCGCGGTCGGGATGCTGCAGCTTGTTGGCCAACTGACCGATCGAGAGCTTCTCCGGCTTGCCTTTTTCCGCAAACTCGACGACGATATCGCCGGAGATACGGTCGTAGAGGCGCGACCAGGCATGGTAGCCGTTCACCGCCAGTTCGAGCGCGAGCGATTCCAGTTCGGGAGCCATCTTGTGCTTGGCGATGTCGCGCATCTCCGTGAGGGCAAATTCGATCGACTGGATGCCGTCGGCCGACATCAGCTTCTTCCATTCAGCATCGGGTTGCTTGGAGAAGAGTGCTTCGAGGCCGGTGCGGAGATTGTACCACTGCGCGATATAAGTATCGATCTCAGCGACAAGGGCGTGACCGGGTTCGTCAGAGGTCTTCTGCGAAATCAGGCAATGGGCAAAAGAACGCGCCTGATCGATATGCAGACCCAGCCGCTGGAACTCCAGAATCAGAGTCTTCCAGGCGGTAACTGCTGAGTCGTTCAATGCCTGGGGCAGCGCCTTGAAGTCGGCATTAAGTTTCTCGAGGTCGCGTCGGATGGCAGCGCGAAAGTCGGCAAATTCCTTGGAGGCGGCGCCACCAGGGAAAATCGATTCCAGATCCCAGCGCGGAGCAGTTGTGTCGGCAGTCTTCACTATAGTCGGCATGTAGTCTCTCCCAATCGTAAGTGGTAACATACTGCCGGCGTGGCGGCAGAGGCGATAGGCTACAATGAAAGGCGGAATTTGTCAACCTGAGGGTTGAGAGAAAGCGAGAATCTCCTTGACCCTGAACTCGG
>JADYYF010000156.1 GCA_020853795.1 Candidatus Zixiibacteriota bacterium | reverse complement strand
CGCTCACCGCTCTCGGGCTGATTGCCGGCGCTTGCACGACTTTTTCCTTCGTGCCGCAGTTGCTCAAGATCTGGAAATCGAAGTCAACCCACGACATCTCGCTGGCGATGTACGCCGTGATCAGCACCGGCGTGCTCCTGTGGCTGGTTTACGGCTTGCTGGTGCGCGACGTGCCGATCATCGTTGCCAACGCCGTGGCGCTGTTCTTCACGGTCGGGATTCTGGCCTTCAAGCTCAAATACCGGTAGTGCAATCTTCGACACGGCGAACCCACTGTGACGGCAGTGGTTGGAGTTGGTGAGATGAAGACGATGCAGGTTCACCATGTCTGATCGCGTTGACCTGAGCCGTGCACGCTCGCTGCGAACCGGCACTCCGTCTGTCGGACCGGTCGTCTACTGGATGAGCCGTGACCAGCGCGTGCACGACAACTGGGCGCTGCTTTATGCCCAGGATTTGGCGTTGAAGCTGCGGCAGCCGCTGATCGTCGCGTTTTGCGTGCTCCCGAACTATCTCGACGCGACGCTGCGGCAATATGAGTTCATGCTCAGGGGGCTGGAGCAGGTCGAGAGCGAGTGCCGCCGACTTGCCATCGAATTTCGGTTGCTGACCGGGTCTCCCGATAGCGAAATGCCAAAGCTGGCGGCGCGGGAGAGAATCGGCGCGCTGGTGACCGATTTCACCGCTCTACGCATCAACCGCAAGTGGAAGGACGCCATCGTCCCAAAGATTGCCGCGCCCTTCTATGAAGTCGATGCGCACAACATCGTTCCGTGCTGGGTGGCATCGCCGAAGCAGGAGTTTGCGGCTTACACGTTCCGACCGAAGATCCATAAGCTCCTGCCGCACTATCTCACAGAATATCCGCGCATCAAGAAACACCCTCACCTCATGGCAGGTGAGTCCAAGCCGATCGATTGGGCGAAGGCGCGCAAGGCGCTTGCGGTCGATCGCAGTGTCGGCGCAGTTGCCGACTTCGCCCCCGGCGAAGCGGCCGCGCACAAACAGTTGCAGGCCTTCCTTCGGCGCGGGCTGCAGCGATATCATGACGAGCGTAATCTGCCGACGCACGACGCGCAATCGAATCTGTCGCCCTATCTGCACTTCGGGCAGATCGCCGCGCAACAGGTAGCGCTGGAGGCTCAGCGGTTCGATCAGAACATCGCGGCGCAGGAGAGCTTCCTCGAGGAGTTGATCGTGCGGCGTGAGTTGTCCGATAACTTCTGCCACTACAACGAACATTACGACGCGTTTGCGGGATTCCATTCCTGGGCACAGACGACTCTGAACCAACACCGCGGCGACGAGCGCAGCATCCTATATTCGCGCGCCGATTTTGAACACGCGCAGACTCACGACGAGTTGTGGAATGCAGCCCAAATCGAAATGGTGACGACCGGCAAGATGCACGGTTACATGCGCATGTACTGGGCGAAGAAAATCCTGGAGTGGACCGGATCGCCGGAGGAAGCTCTGGAGACCGCGATCGATCTGAATGACCGCTACGAACTGGACGGGCGCGATCCGAACGGCTACGCGGGCATTGCCTGGAGCATCGGCGGCGTGCATGACCGGGCTTGGGGCGAGCGAGCGGTGTTCGGCAAGATTCGTTACATGAGCTACGACGGTTGCGCGCGCAAGTTCGACGTCAAACAATACATCGCGCGCTTCGTGCCGGCAGAGAAGAAATCGTGAAAACCTACACTCTGACCGCCGAGCAATTTGTCCCGCGGCCGCTGCCGGAGGTGTTTGCATTCTTCGAGCGGCCCGAAAATCTCGCTAAGATCACGCCACCGTCGCTGGGATTTGTGATTGTCACGCCGACACCAATTGCGATGAACGCCGGCGCGTTGATCGACTACACAATCAAAGTGATGGGACTGCGCCTGCGCTGGCGGACGTTGATCTCGCATTACGATCCGCCGCATGCCTTCGTCGACGAACAGATCAATGGTCCGTACCGGCTCTGGCATCATCGGCACAGTTTCCGCGAAGTTGAAGGCGGCACCCTCATCTCTGATGAAGTGAAATATGCTCTACCGCTGGGAATTCTGGGACGGATCGCGCACTCGCTGTTCGTGAAGCGGCAATTGCGGGGGATCTTTGCGTATCGGGCAGAGGTGATCGGCGAGAAGTTCAATCAAGCGCTGCAGAACACAAGGTAGCGACGTCCCACCGCAATCCCCCGTTCCTCGGGGCTTCCGGCGATGGGGCACCATCCATCGGCAAAGAATTCATTCTCAAAAGAAAGCGTCGCTGCAGACGGTGGTCTACAGCGACGTCACATTTAAGCCAATACGCTAGTCAGGATCGCGGGGATCCTGACCTACGGTCTCTACGCTACGGCAATCTCCTTGCAGAGATAGACATCCTGAATCGCGTTCAGCAACTCGACGCCCTCCTTCATCGGACGTTGGAACGCCTTGCGACCGGAGATTAAGCCCATGCCGCCGGCGCGCTTGTTGATCACGGCCGTGGTCACGGCATCCGCCAAGTCGTTCTTGCCGGAAGCGCCGCCGGAATTGATCAAACCAGCGCGACCCATAAAGCAATTGGCCACCTGGTAGCGCACCAGGTCGATCGGATTGTCGGTCGTGAGCTGGTCGTAAACCTTCTTGCTCCACTTCGAATACGGTTTACCGGCAGCCTTCTCGACCGCTTCAAAACCGCGATTGGTTTCCGGCATCTTCTGCTTGATGATGTCAGCCTGCAAGGTGACGCCCAGATGATTGGCCTGGCCGGTAAGGTCGGCCGCGACGTGATAATCGACGCCGTCAATCTTGAAGGCGTTGTTGCGCAGGTAGCACCACAGCACGGTGACCATGCCGAGCTCGTGCGCGTGCGCAAACGCCTCCGCGACCTCGACGATCTGCCGCCGCGATTCCTGCGAGCCGAAGTAGATGGTGGCGCCGACGGCGATTGCGCCCATGTCGTACGCGCGGTCGATCGTGCCGAACATCACCTGATCGAAGGCATTCGGATAGCTCAGAAATTCGTTGTGATTGATCTTGACGATAAACGGCATCTTGTGCGCCCACTTGCGCGCCACCGAGCCGAGCACGCCGAAAGTGGAAGCGACGGCGTTGCAGCCGCCCTCGACTGCGAGCTTGACGATGCTCTCGGGGTCGAAGTAATCCGGGTTGGGCGCGAAGGAAGCGCCGCCGGAGTGTTCGATACCCTGATCCACCGGGAGAATCGACATGTAGCCGGTGTGGGCCAAGCGGCCGTGATGGATCATCCAGTTGAGGTTCTGGAGCACGGTATTCGGACGATCGGAATGAACGACGACGCGGTCGACGAAGTCAGGTCCGGGGAGATGGAGCTTGGACTTGTCGATGGTCTTGCACTGGTGTCCAAGCAAAGTTTTGGCATTCGGCCCGAGCAAAGATTCGATTTGGCTAATATTGAGGGTCATGATCAACCTCCGCTATGACTGCGATCAGATTTGAATCAGTTGCCGCGCGGCCGCAACGCGCTGCCCATCCGCTGGGCGGCCGGCCGCTCGATATTTTAATGTAATGCTTCGCCAGTTTAGAGTCCAGATACGACTTTGTTTAGTGTGTGCGCTCAATCACCACCGTCGCAATCGCCAGCGTGCTGGTATGGCTGAGAGATAAGTGCACGATCATATTGCGCAGCCCCGGGACGACAAGCTGCGGAATCCCGTCGGAATTCTGGGTAACGGTCAACTCACGCCAGTGGCCGGGGGGGATGCCCGCCTGCGAGAGGGCCTTGAAACCGGCCTCCTTGGCGGCAAATCGCGCGGCCAGCGACGGGAAGGGATTCTGCTTCATGAAACAGAACTCGATCTCTTCGAAGGAGTAGACTTTCTGCAGAAACGCGTCGCCGAAGCGCTGGTAGGCATACTTGATACGTTCGATTTCGATCAGATCGACGCCAATGCCGAGCGTCTTGCCGTTCAGACCGGGATTCTCCAACACGCCAATTAGATAGAGCGACACCAGTGTTTGTGCAAGATTTTAGTGCAAGCGAAACAAACGGCGTGCCGGGGGCGGAATAATCGGTCGGCGGTCAATTTGCTCTTGAAAAGCCGGGTTGAGGACGTATATTTCGGCAGGTGTTAGAGAGGGGATTTTGAAAATTCTCTAACATTTCAATTATGAAGGTTGCCCCCGTATATGGTTGAGCGTCCTGCCGTGACCTCATTCTCAAGGATGAGTAGCGGGAGCAAAAAGCCGTGGTGGCTGTAAAAACCCTTTAGCGTAATCGTCTGAGGAGTTATTTTCATTCAGGTGATTGAGCCTCCCCTCTCTCACCGATTTTTTTTGCCCGGCAGCTACTTGGGGACGTAACGACGGGCGGAGGCGAAGTAGTTGTAGAAGCCGATCTCGGCCAACATCTGGTGCAGTCCGAGGGTGAGCTTCTCGATGTCAAAGCCGATGGTCGAGGTCCTCGCCCCGATCAACCGCACAAAATTGGCGACCAGTTGCGCCGCTGCGGGCACCGCGTCTGCATCCATGTGTTTCTCCGCACCCTTGATCACGATAATGCCGCCGTTGGCATCGACGGTGAAGTGCTTGAGCACGGGGTAGTCTTCCAGCAACTGCGTCTTCGCCTGGCGCAGAACTTCGGCGATTTCAAAGCGTGAGACCTGTCCCTGGAAGTGGCCGAGGGCAAGATTGATTGCGCGCGAGATCGCCACGACATGATCCGGGGTGAATTCCACATATTGCAGCACAGTTGGCTGCGGCGCCGGCGTACGGACTTGCGATTCCAGCGTTGACAGCGACGATTTCATGACGAGATTGAGCGTGGTCGTGTTGAGGTCGGGCTTGGCAATCACCGCCAGCGCGAATTTGGGGCTGCAATGAATCCACAACCAGCCCGACTTGAAGCGGGCTTTCACTTCACGCACTTTGCCCGCCAGTTGGCCGAACTTGACTAACTGCCCGCAGATACTCTCCGTGTCGGCCGCCGTTAACCGCGCCGGTAGGAGCTTGTGGAATGCGTTCGCTTCGCGTTCCCACAACACCACGCCGGAAACGCCCATCACGCCGCGGATCGCCTCGATCACTTTTCTCATGCCGCCCTCGCGATCTTCCAGAGTTGTTCGAGCACCTCGCGCTTGCGCACTTTGGTGTCAACCAGCACCGCCAGGTAGCCGCCCTGGAACGGCAGCAGCAACAGGTCGTGCGAGCCGAGATTGAGCACGCAGTCTTCGCAGTCGCCGAGATTCATCGTGCGGCCGATGTCGAACAGGATCTCCGTCAGGCTGGCGATCATGGCGGCGACGATCTCGGCCTCCTTCGTGATCTTCTGCCGTGCCACCAGCTTGCCCTCGGAGGTCAAGATGAAGGCCGACTGCACGTGCTCGACCTTGCCGACCTGATCAAGAATTTGTTCGCCCCCGGGCCGGTTGCGCTGCGCCTGCACCTGCTCGACGAGCGTATGGGCGTGCTCGTGGATCAGCGCCGTGACTTCATTATGCTGCTTGTTGATGATCTCCTCGACCACCCGCATCTCGTCGATCGAGTCAATCGGCTTGCCCCAGAGCTTCTGGATCTTATGGATGACCTGCCCGGCGAGGCTGACGGAAGTGGCAATCCGGGGCTCCGGATACTTGGAAAACTCCGTTTGAATCTCGATGCGCTGATCGCCGTACTTGACGGCGGAAAGTCGGCCGGCCGGAATGAAAGTTCCCATAGCTCCAATCAGTTAGACCACCGCGTCTGCCGCCCCCGGTCACACGCGAACGGACTTAGTCACCTTGAGTTATCGGCAATTGTCCCGGAATGTGCACAGTTCAGGTTTTGTAAGTTGGGACCAGTGTTTCAGATCGGGACAACTTCGCGTCCGCAACATCGTAAATATCCGATATAGACAACGTCATCCGTGTTCGCCGCGCCGGTTGCACCGGCGCGGCTGCGGCGGAAGCGTAATCGTCAATTGATGCTCCGATGCTGCACGCCAGCGTCGGCACGCCAACCTCAGACCCATGGGAGGGGCCTATGCGCGCTGGAACATGCGCCCGGATGCGACTCGCGCCTGCGCGAGTTGCGCTGCTCTTTTCGTTGCTGTGTTTATTCGTCTATCCCACGCTCGCCGCCGCTGACTTTCCTCCGATCGATCAGGTGATTCGCGATTCGAAGGCGGCGCACGAGGCCTGCCGACAGGGCAGGGCCAGGCAACTGGTGACGGCGCTCGACGTGGGCGCGGCCAGACCGCGCGGCGGGACACCGCTGCAGGAGAAGTATGATGTCAACTATTACCGGCTGGAGATGAAGTTTGACCGGGCCAATGCGATCGTCAGTGGTAACGTGACCATGACCGCAGAGGTCGTTGCGCCGCTGGCGGTCTGTCAGATCGACTGCTACTGGATTGTCAACGTCGATTCGATTAAGCTCAACGGCGAGCCGGCCAGTTGGTGGACTGACTCGCGCCTGTTGCATATTGACCTCGGGCGCACGTACGCGCCGGGAGAAGTGTTCCAGACGCAGGTGTTTCACCACGGGGTCGAAGAACAACTGGCGTGGGCCGCATTATTTTTCGACGAGTATGACGGCCAGCCCGTCATCGGCAACCTGTCGGAGCCGTTTTACGCTTGCGCGTGGTGGCCGTGTAAGGACTATCCCAACGACAAAGCCGATTCGCTGGATATCTACATCACTTATCCTGCGAATCTATTTTGCTCCTCGAACGGCAATCTGATCAGCGATGTCGACCACGGCGACGGTTTCCGCACGACGCACTGGTCGGTGCGCTATCCGATCGCAACGTACCTGGTGAGCGTAGCCATCGCGGAATTCACCCATTGGCGCGAGTGGGCGCAGAGGACGCCGACCGACTCGCTGCCGGTGGACTACTGGGTGTATCCCGGCCTGGTGCCGCAGATTGCCGATGCCTACGCGTTTACCGTGCCGGCGATCGACACCCTGTCGCGCATCTTCGGCCGCTACCCGTTCCCCAATGAAAAGTACGCGATGTCGAACTTCACCTGGGGTGGCGCGATGGAGCACCAGACCAATACTTCGATGTCGCCGGGAATGTCGGAAAACGTCATGACGATCGTGCACGAGTTGTCGCACCAGTGGTGGGGGGATATGATCACCTGCCGCGACTGGCATCACATCTGGCTGAACGAGGGATTCGCCACCTACTCCGAGGCGCTGATGGTGGAGGCGATGCTCGGGACCGACGCGCTGCACAGCTACATGAACGCGATCGAATACTATGGACCGGGGTCAATCTACGTGCGCGACACGACTTATGCCTGGAATATCCTCGATATTATTGTCTACGACAAAGGCGGGTGGGTGCTGCATATGTTGCGCGGAGTGATCGGCGACGAGGCCTTCTTCACGGGCTTGCGCAATTACGGCGCTTCGCCGCTCAAGTACGGCACCGCCGTGACGGAGGACTTCCAGTACTACATGGAGCAATCTTCGGGGCAGGATCTGGACTGGTTCTTCAGCGAATGGGTCTATGGCTACGGCAATCCGCAATATGAATACATGTGGCAGAGCGTGCCGAGTGGGGAAGGCGGGTATCGGCTCGATCTAATCATCAAGCAGGTGCAGACGGAGTTCGAGGTGTTCGCCATGCCGATCCAGGTGATGTATCGGCTCGACGACGACAGCGAGATCTATGACACGCTCTGGAACGACCGGGCGTTCATGCTCTACCAGCGCGAGTTTGCGCAGAACGTCGCGGAGGTGCACTTCGATCCGCTCAACTGGATTCTCAAAGGTTTCAGCGAACAGCCGTTTGCGCTGACAATCGTCTCGCGTGATCTGCCGGCAGGCGAAGAGACCAAGCCGTACTACTGCGAGTTGGCGGCGCTGGGAGGGGTCCCGCCGTACAACTGGACTTTCCTCGGCGGCGATATTCCCTACGGCCTGAACTTCACCGGCGGCGAGCAGGGCATCATCGAAGGCGTGCCGACCTATCCGGCGACCTTCTACTTCACCATCCAACTGACCGACGCGAGCACGCCGCCAGCTGGCGACGTATTTGGGTTCGCGTTGAAGATCAATCCGACGGTGCACGTCGGCGACTGCGACTGCGACGGCCGCATCGCGCTGACCGATGCCGTGTATCTGGTGAATTACATCTTCGCCAGCGGCCCGGCGCCGAATCCGCCGGCAGCCGGAGATTTGGATTGCAGCGGATTTGTAAACATCTCGGATGCGGTGCACTTGATCTTGTATCTGTTTGATTTGGGGCCGGGGCCGTGTCGGTGAGCGATTCGGAGAGCATTGTTGGAAGTGGGTTTGAGACGGACGTGAGGGAGAGGGGACAACGAATGCCTATCACAGCGGCCGATAGTTGTTGACTATCGGCCGCTGTCACTGGTGTGGTGCTATTATGGTGGCTATTTGCCACAAATGGGAGCTGGTGTCGATGGATCCGGAAGACACGGCGATGGACCGCTCACAAAGATGAAATTGATAAGGGAAACAGCGTCAGAGATGTTGACGATCCCACTGCAATCAACATCACCGGCCTGACACGGCACCGGCGCGGGCCCACCGGCGAAGATATAGTATGTAGGTCCGAAGCCCTGCGCTTCGGACAGAATCCCCTGGCGTAACTCGATACCGTCCGAACCACGGGGGTTCGGACCTACGGACTACAACGCCAAATTGCACGTCGCTTTGAAGCAGCAGCAAGAGAGCACATTTTTGTGCGCGGCGGTGAGCTTCTAACGCGGCAGGGGGAAATCGCTCTGACGAGAAAATCAAAGGGCAAGGATTGCTCCTCGCCCTCATACGATTAATATCAGAGTCGGTGTTGAGACCGACCGCCCCGCCTTCAGGCAGCATGTCTTCCGAATCGGCTTAAGAGTGCCGGGTCACAACCGTGTCCGCGCTGGCGCTGGGCCAGGATCAAGACCCGGCACAACGATCAAGTGTCAGGATCGCGGGGATCCTGACCTACTAACACTTGTTATAGCCGCAGCCGCGACACGTGACGCACCCGGAATCGTGCTCCAGCTTGGTCCCGCAGTCGGGGCAGACCTCGTGATAGGTCGACTTGCGCTGCACGTCCTTGCCGTTGCCGAAATGCTTCTTCAGCACAATGCCGATCGCATCGGGAATCGACTTGATCAATTCGCCGTTCTGATACAGCGGCGATTCTCCGCCGATGCCGGCCAATTGCTCGATGATCGCGCTCACCGGCACGCCGGAACGCAGCGCCAGCGAAATCATGCGGCAGATCGCCTCGGTGTCGGCCATCGTCGACCAGCCCGACTTGCCGATCTGCGCAAACACCTCGAACGGCTTGCCGTTGTGCTCGTTGATCGTGATGTAGAGATTGCCGTAGCCGGTGCGGATGCGCTCGGTGATGCCGGTCAAAACATCGGGACGATCCTGCACCTCGGCGTGTGCCGGCGCGGCCGATTCGACCGCCGGAGTCGTCGGTGTGGCCGGAGCCGCGGCGGCAGTCGGGGCGGCAGCTTCGACCTTCGGCTCTTCCTTGGCCGCATTCGGGTCCTTGGTCTTACCGGTAGAAAGCACCTGCATCGGCCGCGAACCGTCGCGATAGATCGTCACGCCCTTGCAGCCGAGTTCGTAGGCGTACCAGTAGGCGTCGTAGACATCCTGCTGCGTCGCGGAGTTGTCCATGTTGATCGTCTTGGAGACCGACGAATCGCAGTTCTTCTGGAAGACCGCCTGCATCCGAATATGCTGGAACGGCGTGACGTCGGCGGCGGTCATGAAGAGCTCTTTCACATCGCCGGGGATATCGTCGAAGCCCTGAACGGAATTGTCGTTGGCGATCTTCTCCATCAGTTCCTGGGTATAAAAGCCGCGCTTACGAGCGATCTCTTCGAAGAGCGGGTTGACATCAACCAGCTTGGTATTGTCCATAACGTTGCGGACGAAGGAAATCGCGTAATACGGTTCAATCCCCGACGAACAGCCCGCGATGATCGAGATCGTGCCGGTCGGCGCGATCGTGGTCACAGTGGCGTTGCGCATGATCACGCCCTCGGCGGCAAAGCGCGAATGTTCCCAGTTCGGGAACTTGCCGCGCAGGCGCGCCAACTCGGAGGAGTACATGTGGCCTTCATTGTTGATGAATTCCATCACGCGCTCACCCAGTTCAAACGCCTTCTCGCTGTTGTACGGCACACGCAACTTGATCAGCATATCCGCCCAGCCCATCACGCCGAGCCCGATACGACGATTGCGGCGGGTCTGGTCTTCGATTTCGGGAATCGGATATTTGTTGGCGTCGATGATGTTGTCGAGGAAGTGCACGCAGTCCTGGATCAGCTTGCGGAACCGATCCCAGTCGATGCCGCGCGCCGGGTCAACCTTGGGATTGTAGTCGCGCGGTACTTCCGTCATCACCATTGCGCCCAGATTGATCGAGCCGAGATTGCAGGAATCGTACGGCGGCAACGGCTGTTCGCCGCAGGGATTAGTGGCCTCGATGACCTCGTACCCGGGGTTCGGCGAGAGGGCGTTCATCCGGTCGATATAGACGATCCCCGGCTCGCCGGTCTGCCAGGCGTGCTGAATGATATCGTTGAAGATCTTCGGCGCGTACTTGGTGACGGTCTTGCCGTTGACCGTGTACGGCTCGCCGGTGCGCGGGTTGAGCAGCGCGTAATCCCGGTTCTCCTTGACGGCCCGCATGAACTCATCGGTGATCGCCACCGAGATGTTGAAGTTGGTAACCTGCGCAAGGTCGTCTTTGCAGGAGACGAATTCCTCGATATCGGGATGATCGACACGCAGTATCCCCATATTGGCGCCGCGGCGCGTGCCGCCCTGTTTGACCGCTTCGGTGGCGGCATTGAACACCTTCATGAAGGAAACCGGTCCCGAGGCCACGCCCGAGGTCGAAGCAACCATCGAGTTGCGCGGGCGCAACCGCGAGAACGAGAATCCGGTGCCGCCGCCCGACTTGTGAATCAGGGCCGCATGCTTAATCGTTTCGAAAATCTCTTCCATCGAGTCGCCGACCGGCAGAACGAAGCAGGCCGACAATTGCCCGAGCGGCCTCCCGGCGTTCATCAGCGTCGGCGAGTTGGGCATGAAGTCGAGACTCGAAATCATGCGGTAGAAGGTTTCGGCCGTTTCCTGAATTTGCTCGTCGGTCGCACCGTAGTTCCGGTCCGACTGTGCGACCGCCGTTGCCACACGTCGGAAGAGTTGATCGGGTGATTCGATCACATTCCCGTGGTCATCCTTGGCCAAATAGCGCCTTTCCAAGACGCGCAGGGCGTTTTCGGTCAACGCTTTCTTCTCTGATCCCTGCATAACAGCTCTCCCTAAAAGTAGATTATCCCCACTCGAGTGATCGGAAGATCACTCGCGCCACTTCGATGTTATTCATCGGACATCCCGTCCGGAATCACTTTTTGTGTTCTTGTGCCCGAGTTGTGATCACCGGTGATCACGCGCGGGATGGCAAGAGTAAAGGCTGCAAGAGATCGGTCAAAATAAAATTTCCAGAAAAACACAATATATTGTGGTATCAATGAGTTAACAGCCACAATATATACGATTGTGCATATGTCGATGGCAGTTGCATTTTTTGAATTCTCTAACCGCTTGCCAACAAGAATCTTACAGATCAAACGTCGTAGCCGGTGCCGCAGAAAGCCTGTGAGAGACCCCATGGAATCAAGTTCAGGCGGTCTCGTATCACCAGCGGGAAGCGCTTTCACCGCTTGGAATGCGGGTGAAATCGATATTGGCGTCAGCAGGGCACAGAAGCGATGGTGGCGCCGCACGCCAAAATCGTAATTTGGCTTGACAATGTCGGAAGCGAGGAGCTAACTTTTGCAATGCGAGGATAGCAGTTGGCAGACAAAACGTTAGCGTATCGCAAAGAAATCTGCAGAGTCGGTAAGTTATTGTACGATAAAGGGTTGATTGCAGGAACCGAGGGCAACATCTCTTGTCGGCTTCCTGCAGGCGAGATCCTGATCACACCGGCCGGCGTCTGCAAAGGCATGATGAGCCCGGCTGATCTCGTGGTGCTCGATCGCACCGGCAAACCGAAGTCGAAATCACAGCGGCCATCGAGCGAATATCGGATTCATCTGCTGGCCTACGAAAAGCGGCCGGAGATCAACGCTGTTGTGCATTCCCATCCGAGTTATGCAACCGGATTCGCTCTGGCGGGTACGGCGATTGACGCTTCCGGATTGCCGGAGTTTGAGGTTAGCTTCGGCACAATTCCGTTCGTCCCTTACGCCGCGCCGGGAACCATAGAATTGTCCGACGCGCTCGCAAAGCATATTAGCAGCGGTTGTGTCTACCTGCTCGAAAACCACGGTTTGGTTGCGCTGGGGACGACGGTTTTGGAGGCATTCTTCCGGACCGAGATGGCCGAGCACTGCGCCAAGGCACTTTACCTGGCCTATCAAATCGATATGGCCATGGACATGGATGTCGGTTACGATGAGGAGGAGATCACGGCGGACGAACATTCCCTGTCGGCGATCACTATGCCGCGCGATCGGCGCCGGAGAGAGAATTGAGAATCTCCGGGCGTGTCGTCGTGGCTTCGGCCGAACGCGTGCAGCGGCTGCCGGCGCCCTTCCTGGGCGAGATGGCCGACCTGCAGGCTGCGCAGCTTCGTCGCGGGCGCCCCGTTGTCGATCTCGGACGGTTTGCGTTGCGCCGCGAGCCGGCGGATCAGAGTGCTCACCCCATCACCGAACCTGCGATTCGCCGGGTCCTGGCCGAGTACCTCGCTTCGGAGTATGAAGTCAAGCTCGACCCGCAGCGAGAAATGCTGTTGATGCCGGGCACCAAGATTGCCCTGCTGCTGCTCAACGCCTACCTGGCGGACGCCGATGCCGTCTATCACGTCCCCGATCCCGGTTACCTGAGTTATCGCGTCTTTGCCACGCTGTTTGGCGCGCAGATCAAGCCGTACCCGCTGTACCAGCGCAATGATTTCCTGCCCAACTTGGAGCAATTTCGCGCGCGCGGGGCCAGATCGTTCGGTGTGCTGCTGGTCAATTCCCCGCACAATCCGACCGGCGCCGTCTGCGACAAGGAGTTCTACCGCCGCCTACACAAGTGCGCGGTCGAGTCCAACCTGTTGACGATCGTCGACTCGTCGTACGCGCTGTCGTTTGCCGGCAATTTTCAACCGCCGTTGTTGTGCCAGACGCCGCGCAACCTGCGCACGGGGCTGGAACTGATTAGCTTCTCGACTTCGCTGCTCGCGCCCGAACTCAAACTCACCGCGCTGATTGGGCGCAAGACGCTGATCCAGCCGCTGGCGGCATTGGCACGCAGCTTGAGCTTCGAAGTGCCGCAGCCGGTGATTCGCTCCGCGGCCGCCTATCTGCGGGACGCCGACACCTTGCGCGCCCAAATTGCCGGATGCCGCAACGAAATCGCACAACGGATGACAATCGTCACCGACAAGTTGCGCTCAGCCGGAATCGAGTATTTCCCGACGGCTGGTTGCGGTTTCGTGTGGGTCCAGCTGCGGCATCGTCGTGTGGCTGTGAATTTTGCGCGTTCACTCCTGCGCTCCAAGGGCGTGCTGGTAGCGCCGGGATCGGCCTTCGGCGAAAACGGCGAGGGCTGGATCCGCATCAGCGCCAACGTCGGCGGCGAGGAGCTGGCGGCGGCACTCGATCAATTCGTCCGGCACTATCAGCCGATTCGCTCCCGCCTGCACGCGAGGCAAAAGTGATGGACGTCATCCGCCTGCAGAACATGATTTTTTACGGCTACCACGGCGTCAGCGCGGCCGAGAAAGAAACCGGCCGGCGCTACGAGGTGGACTGCGAGCTGTTTCTCGATTTGACCAAACCGGGTGCCAGCGATCGCCTGACCGATACCGTCAATTATGCGCAGGTGTACGCGACGATCGAAGACGTGATGAACGGCAAAAAGTACGCCTTGATCGAGGCGATCGCACAGGATATCGCCGGACGCATCCTGAGCGATGATCGCATCAGCACGGTCGTCGTCCGGGTGCGGAAAATGATTCCGCCGATCCCGGGGAATCTCGATCATATCGAGGTTGAGATCAAACGCGGGCGGAGTTAGTATTTCGATCTATCTGTCATTGGGATCAAATCTGGGCGACCGGAGCGAGAACATCCGGCAAGCACTGGAGCGGTTGCAGGCATCCGGAGATGTAACGGTAGTGTGCAGTTCGCAATTGTACGAGACGACGCCCGTGGATTACCAGGCCCAGCCGGACTTTTTGAACAGTGTGGTCGAGGTGAAGACGTCGTTGAGCGCAACTGAATTGCTGGCGCAGACGCGCGCCGTGGAACGCAGTTTCCCGCGGGTTCGAGCCGTTGCCCGCGGACCGCGGCAGCTCGATATCGACATCCTTGCCTTCGACGAACTCCGCAGCAACACGGCGGAACTGCAATTGCCGCACCCGCGCATGTGTTACCGCAAGTTTGTGCTGATCCCGCTTCTGGAAATCGCTCCGGATGCGTATTGTCATAAAGATGCCCGGCCGTTTGCGGACTGCTTGCGCCTGATTACGGACCCGTTACAGGGAATACGAGTTTATCATGGATGATCGTTTCGCCCACCTCCACTACGTCGCCGTCGACGGACCGATCGGCGTCGGCAAAACGACTTTCTGCAAAATCCTGGCCGACCGGATTGGCGGACATCTGGTGCTGGAGGAGGCGGCGAAAAATCCGTTTCTGAAAGACTTCTACCGCGACCGCCGGCGCTATGCCCTGCAAACGCAGTTCTTCTTCCTGCTCTCACGGTACCAGCAGCAGCGCGAACTGGTCGCGTTTGACCTGTTCAAGAAGCGGATCGTCGCGGATTACACTTTTGAGAAAGACCTGCTGTTTGCCTCGGCGAACTTGACCGAGGAGGAATTGGCGCTCTATAAGCAGGTTGCCGACCTCTTGAAGAAGAACCTGCCGCGCCCCGATCTGGCGGTCTTCCTGACCGCCTCGGTCGACGTGCTCCTGGCGCGAATCGCCAAGCGCAATGTGACCTATGAGCGTAATTTCGACGCCGAGTATCTCAAGCAGGTACTCGACGCTTACAACTATCATTTCTTCCACTACAACCGCACCCCACTGCTCGTGATCAAAACCGACAATCTGGACTTTGTCGAAAACTCGCAGCATCTGGAAGAGATCTTCAACCAGATCGCCGAGATGCGGCAGGGGACGCGCTATTTTACCCGGGGCGATCAGGAACTGGGAATCTGATGACAACTGCTAAGAACAAAATCACCGCCGCCAGCTTTGGGCCGATGAAGAAGAAGGGCGAGAAAATCGTCTGGATCACCTCCTATGACTACTACACGGCCCGGGCGCTGGATGCCGCCGGCGTCGACGGCCTGCTGGTCGGCGACACCCTCAATATGGTCGTCTACGGCCACAAGGACACCTTATCCGCGACCATGGAGACAATGCTGCGCCACACCGAAGCGGTCAGCCGTGCCGCCCAAACGGCGATGGTGGTGGGCGACATGCCGTTCGGATCGTATCAAACTTCGGATACCGACGCCGTGCGCAATGCGATGCGGTTTTTGGCGGAAGGCGGCGCCGCGGGGATCAAACTGGAAGGCGGAATCGAGATGGCGCCGCGAATCCGACGGATCACCGAGGCGGGAATCCCGGTGTTCGGGCATATCGGTCTGACGCCCCAGTCGATCAACAAATTCGGCGGCTACCGGGTGCAGGGCAAGACTGATGTCGGGAAGAACTATTTGCTCGAATCGGCACAGGCGCTCGAAGAGGCCGGCTGTTTCAGCGTCGTGCTGGAAGCGATGAAGAACGACATCGCGCGCAAGATCACCGAAAGCCTGACGATCCCGACTATCGGCATCGGCGCCGGTAAAGACACCGACGGCCAGATCATCGTGATCAATGACATTATGGGCGTCGGCGAGGACTTTATGCCGAAATTCGTGCGGCAGTACTTCAACTACCAGGCCAAGCTGCGCGAAGTCGGGGCCAAGTTCGCCGCCGACGTGCGCAGCGGTAGCTATCCCAATGACGCGGAGAGCTACGGCTAACGCCGCCATGAAACTCATCCGTTCTTCCAGTCAGATGCAAACGGCGGCGCTGAAGTTGAAGCGTCACGGCAAGACCATCGCCCTGGTACCGACGATGGGCGCGCTGCATCGCGGCCATATGGAACTGATCAAGCGCGCGAAGAAACTCGGAAAGGTCACTGTCGTCTCGATCTTCGTCAATCCGACGCAATTCGGTCCCCGCGAAGATTTCACCAAATATCCCCGCACGCTGAATGAAGATTGCCGGCTCTGCCGCGAGGCGGGGGTCGACTTCGTGTTCAATCCGGCGGCTGACGACGTCTATCCACAAGACTTCGATACCTATGTTGTGCCGGAAAAGATCGCAACGGTGCTCGAGGGCGCCTTCCGGCCGGGACATTTTCGCGGTGTCGCGACGGTTGTTCTCAAGCTGTTCAATGTCGTGCAGCCGGACGTTGCCGTTTTCGGCAAGAAGGACCTGCAGCAGTCGATCGTGATCAAACAAATGGTGCGCGATCTGAATATTCCGGTTAAAATTGTCATTGTTCCCACGGTGCGCGATCGCGATCGTCTTGCTTTGTCGTCGCGGAACGTGTATCTTTCTGAACTGGGTCGCCGGCGCGCGCGCGTGATCCCTGAAGCGCTGTTTGCGGCGCAGGAACTGATCCGGCGCGGCGAGCGTTCGGCGGCGGTGATCCGGAACTATATCACCGCCCGACTTGTTAAAGACGGGGAGGCGACGGTCGACTATGTGTCGGTCGCGGATGAGAAGTCGCTGATCGAGTTGGACCGGATCGCCGGAAATGTCGCGATCAGCCTGGCGTGCCGTATCGACGGCGTCCGACTGATTGACAATGTGACAATGAAGGTCAAGTAGCATGTACCTGACGATGTTCAAATCGAAGATCCACCGCGCCACGGTGACCGACGCCAACCTCGCCTACGAGGGCTCGCTCGAACTGGATCCGATCTTGATGAAGGCGGCCAATATCATCGAAGGCGAGAAGGTGCAGGTGGTCAACGTGGCCAATGGCGAACGGTTTGAAACCTATACGATCGCGGGCAAGAAGGGTTCCGGCACAGTGTGCCTCAACGGCCCGGCGGCGCGACTGGGGCAGGTCGGCGACGTTGTGATCGTGATCACCTACATTCTGCTGTCGCCAAGAGAGGCTGCCAAACACCAGCCCACCATCGTCAAAGTCGACAAGAAGAACCGCATCATCAAATCGTAGCCCCAAACCTTGAAGAAGTCCCCCGACATGCTCGCCATCATACTCGCCGCCGGCAAGGGCAAGCGGATGAAATCCGACCTGCCGAAAGTGTTGCACCCGATCGCCGGCAAGCCGATGGTCTGGCGCCTGACGGAATTACTCAAGAAGCTCGGTTTGACAAAGATCGTGCTGGTTGTCGGTCACGGCCGCGAGCAGGTGATGGCGCTCTACGACCACGACCCCGGCATCGAATTTGCCATCCAGCACGAACAACGCGGGACGGCCCACGCAGTCATGTCGGCCGAAACGCACTTCAAGGATTTCCAGGGCGGGATCCTGGTGCTGGCGGGGGATGTGCCGTTGTTGACGCGAAAATCGCTGACGGCGTTGATCGAACATCATCGCCGGGCCGGCGCAGCGGCGACGGTACTGACCTCGGTGCCCCCGGACGCCACCGGCTACGGCCGGATCATTCGCGGGTCGGACGACTCGGTGAAGAAAATTGTCGAACATGCCGATTGTAGTGATGAAGAGCGCGCCGTGCGCGAAATCAATACCGGAATCTTCATGTTTGACGCGGACGCGCTGCGTTCCGCTCTCCACAAAGTCGACGACAAGAACGCGCAAGGCGAATTTTATCTGACCGACGTTATGAAGATCATGATTGATGAGGGGAAGAAGACATCGGCTCTGAAACTGGCCGACTACCGCGAGGCGCTGGGAGTCAACTCGGTCAAGGAGTTACAGGAACTGGAGTCGATCTTCACGGAATTAAATCGTTGACAATTTTTTGGGCAAAAAGTAGATTCTGGGCGTATTACCAGTAGACACTGGCAGGAGATCTTATCAACATGGCATTGCGAAAGTTATCATTATCGGTGCTTGTGCTTTGGTTGACGTTGGCGTCCGTTCTGGCCGCGGAAACGCTTATCACCAAAGAGAATAGCCCGGCCAATCGCAGCAATGTCACGAGCGGTGCCGGAGCTTCCGGATTTTCGCTGTTCGATCCGTCGCGTCTTCATATGCAGCATGCCTACACGGTGAGCGTATTTTCCGGCGGCGGTCGGAGCCAGACGATTGCGGCCTACCTGAATCAGATTGACTACCAGTTTGCCAAGCCGTTGCGTTTGTCAGTGGGGCTGGCTTTCGTGCATCAGCCGCAATCCTGGTTCGGGTCGTCGGCCAGCAGTTCGCTCAACAACCGGATCCTGCCGAGTTTTCGCTTGCTGTGGGAGCCTTCGAAGAACTTCCACATGAGCATCAACTATGAGTCTTATGTGCCGGGGCTGTACAACTATAACGGATATTATTCGCCGTACGGGAGGTATGGATCGTTTTTCGACTGAGTTCAGTGATTCATTGCGCCCCCCAATTCACCAGATGTTCCAAACTTTCAATCACGATAAAGTAAGTTCTGAGCAAGGATCGCAAGAAATCTAAGTCGGCCAAACCGCGTGCGGGCAGCCGAATCATCGACATTCTCCTGATTGTCGTTGCCCTGGCGGTACTCGTCTTCGTCGGCTCATTCGTGGTGCGGATCACGCAGGGCGAATCGGCGCCGGCCGACCAGACGCCCCAGGCGATCGCGCCGGTGGCAGCGCGGGTGCAGGTGCTGAACGGCTGCGGCATCTCCGGAGCCGCTTCCCGGTTTGCGCAATTCCTTAAGAAGACGGCGCGGCCGGAGTTTGTGATCGACGTCATTGACGAACGCAATTTCGACTCCTATACGCAGGCGAAAACCTTGGTGATCGCGCGCAAGCAGCAACCGCCGACGGAGGCCAATCGCTTTGCGGCCAAACTGGGGCTGGCGGCCGATCGCGTCAGCTTCAAGCAACTGGAAAACGATTTCTTCGATCTGGACTATTCGATTGTCGTGGGAACTGACTTTGAGGCCATCATGGCCGGAAATAAACAACCGTAAGACCTGAGACCGTTCTGGAGGAGGTTTCGAAAACTCTCGTTAATGACCCCAAGTGAACTTGCGCACAGAATCGCGGATTTGGCATTAGACAAGAAAGCGTACGACATCAAGATCCTGGATCTGCGGGAACTCTCAACCATTTGCGACTACTTCGTGATCTGCTCCGCGGATGCCGACGTTCAGGTCAAGGCCATCGCGGATCATATCATGGATGAATTGAAGAAGACCGATGTCCGCGTCTGGCACAAGGAAGGCTACACCAGCCTGCGCTGGGTGCTGTTGGACTACGTCGACGTCGTGGTGCATATCTTCCACCGCGATATCCGCGAGTTCTACGGCCTCGAAGAGCTCTGGGGCGACGCCCCGACCGAAGAGATCGCCGCCGCCTGAGCCGGAATGACCCGGCCGCCGTTTTTATCGCCGTCAGTTGCACAAGTCGCCCTGACCCCAGCCGGCACCATAACAACGAAATTGATGATCTATGAGAATATTTGAAAGGATGACTCAACATGGACATTGTTGAACTGAAAAGCAAGAGCATCGCGGATTTGCTCAAAACCGCGGAAGAATTGGAGATTCCCGGCGTCTCGGGGCTGCGTAAGTCGGAACTGATCTTCAAGATTCTTGAAGCCAAGACCGAGAAGGACGGGCTGATCTTCGCCGAGGGCGTACTGGAAATCCTCGAAGAGGGTTACGGCTTCCTCCGTTCGGCCGACTACAACTACCTGCCCGGCCCCGACGACATCTACGTCTCGCCGTCGCAGATTAAGCGCTTCGACCTGCGCACCGGCGACATCATCTCCGGCCAGGTGCGCCCGCCCAAGGAATCGGAGCGGTATTTCGCTCTGCTCAAGATCGAGGCGGTCAATTTCGAGAACCCGGACGTCGCCAAGCACAAGATTCTCTTCGATAACCTGACACCGCTCTATCCGAACCAAAAATTCACGCTGGAGACATCGGCCGAAGAGCAGACGACGCGCGTCATGGATCTGATGTGCCCGCTCGGCAAGGGGCAGCGCGCCCTGATCGTCTCGCCGCCGAAAGCCGGCAAGACGATTATCCTCCAGAAAATCGCCAACGCGATCACGACCAATCACCCCGAATGCAAGCTGATCGTCCTGCTGATCGACGAGCGGCCGGAAGAAGTCACCGATATGAAACGCTCGGTCAAGGGCGAAGTGATTTCCTCGACCTTCGACGAGCCGGCGGAACGCCACGTGCAGGTGGCGGAAATGGTGCTGCAGAAAGCCAAGCGCCTGACCGAGCACCAGCACGATGTCGTGATCTTGCTTGACTCGATCACCCGTCTGGCCCGCGCCCATAACGCCGTGGTGCCGCACTCCGGTAAAATCCTCTCCGGCGGTGTCGACTCCAACGCGCTGCAGAAACCGAAGCGCTTCTTCGGTGCCGCGCGCAATATTGAGGAAGGCGGCTCGCTGACGATCATCGGCACCGCGCTGATCGAAACCGGTTCGCGCATGGACGAAGTCATTTTCGAAGAATTCAAGGGCACCGGTAACTCGGAAATCGTGCTCGACCGCCGTCTCGCCGATCGCCGCATCTTTCCGGCGATGGACATCAACCGCTCCTCGACGCGCAAGGAAGAGCTACTGCTCGACGAAGCGACGCTGGCGCGAATGTGGATTCTGCGCAAGTTCCTGGCCGATATGAATGCCATCGAAGCGATGGAATTCCTGCTCGACCGCCTGCGCAAGACCAAGTCGAACAAGAAGTTCCTGGACTCGATGAAGGATTAGTGTCCTGCCATTGGTGTCTGCTTAAAGGGGTGAACGCTGAGAGACACAAGACTGATCGGTCTATGTCGTCAAAGTCTCAGACCATTCAGGCACGTCCGATTTCCGCAACAATAGGGACAAGGAACTCGTTATTCCTCTCGGATGTTGCCGTCAGGCATCATTTTGGGAGGGAGTACATGAGTTATCGCGTCCATCGCCTGGAGGTCAAGAAAGACACCGCCCAGGCCAATCTGGAAGAGTTCTTGAACCGGCAGAGGGGGGAAATCATTGCCGTGATTCCCTACGTCAGTCCGTCATTTCAATTCATGGGCGCGACGTCCAAGGTGGATTTCTTGCTCATTGTCGAGCGCGTCTGATAGCTAATCGGGCGCGCATTCGATCGAGAGGGAGATCGATATGTCTTTGGTGACTTCGCTGATGGTGGTCGGCGCGATCGCCATGGTCTGGTATGTGGTGTCGAGCATACTGATCGTGGTTGACCTGCAGCGGCGCGGCGAGAAGCTGAATTTCCTTCTGATCCGCATGTTGCTGATCGCCTGGGTTAATCGCTACAAGAAACTGACGCTGGAAGCGACCGGGCATGTAGGCGTGCTCTACTATCACTGGCAAACGTCGGTGATCATCATGATGATTGCCTTCGTTGCCGCGGTAGCGATCAAGTTAAGCACCCGATAGACACACTGCAGAGCAACCCTACAAATGCGAAAGGCGCAGGAACCTGCGCCTTTCATCTTATCAGCAAGTCAGAATTCGGCTATTTCGCCAGCACCATCTTCCGCGATTCGACAACATCACCGACACGGATTTGATAGAAGTAAATGCCGCTGGCAGCCGGACGGCCAAGTTGATCGGTGCCGTCCCAGGTCGCCGCATACAGCCCCGGCCCCAACATCGCATCTTCGAGCACCCGCACGCGCTGGCCGAGCAGGTTGAAGACGACCAACTCGACGTGCGCCGGTTTGGGCAAACTAAAGCGAATCTCGGTCGATGGATTGAAGGGGTTGGGATAATTCTGCAATAACTGGAAATCGCGCGGAAGTTCGTCGGTATCCACCTTGACGGCCAGAATGTTTTCGTACACGAAAACGGTGCGCGAGTCGTTGACCCAGTCCTCGGCCGGAGCTTTGACCTGGCCGATTTCGAGAATCAGGTTGTCGTTGCCATCATAAGTCATATTGGATTTGTCGAGAATGCCGCTGGCAATATGGTAGGTAACAGTTTCGGTATTCAGATTGCCGGTATACTTAAGCGTATCGACGTCGGTCGGCGACCAGGCGCTGCCAACCCAGCTTGAACTACGATCCAGCGTTTGCAGCTCACCGCTGTACTCGTACTCGTTTCTGTAGACATTCGTCCAGGTGCTGCCGCCCCAAGTCTGATAGACGCTTTCGGTCTCCAGATTGCCGCTGTAGGTGCTTGTCGTCCGGTTCAGATTGACCCAGGACCCGGCCCAGTTCTGAGTCAGTAACTCGGTCTGGTTACTGTTGCCGTCGTACGAGAAAGTCTCCAGGTGAAAGTTCATCCAGGTGCCGGCATACTGCTCGGTCAAGATGGTGGCAAGGCGATCGCCGGCGCCATAGGTCATCGTCGAGCGCTGATTGTCGGCAAATGTCACACCGTTCCAGTTCTGGCCGGTAATCGTGGCAACCCGGTTTGAACCGTCGTAAGTATAAATGCTTCGCCCGAAGTTTGCCCAATCGCCCTCATTCCACATTTGATAGGTGACAGTCTGGAGGCGGTGCGAGCCGTCGTAGGTCGAGATCACCTGGAAGACATTAAGCCACTTGACCGAGTCAACGTCCCATTCTTCGGTCAGCCAGAGCGTCTGCTTGCCGTTGCCGTACGTGTAGGTGTTGCGGGCATCCGGATCCCAGGTATCGACGTTCCACAGATAGGCCGTGTCCGAAGTTGGCATCCAGGCGTTCGGTCGCAGGTTGCGCAGCAACGTCTGCACCTCCGTCTGCAGCGCTTCCTCGGAAACCAGACCGGACACCATGTGCGCGGCCACAACTACCCTCTGAGCGGGAGAAATCTCGACCGGAAGCGGCATCGCCTCCTGCAGTTGGCAGGCGTTACGCAGCAAGTTCCCCGGCTTTACTGCCCCCGAAGCCGTGGCGGTGAGGAGCAGAAGCAGAGCAGTCACAGGAACAAGCGAGCGAACGCGCATGAGCGTTTGCGACATAAAGACATCCTCCAGATTGAATGATTAAGGATCGAAACTTCCGAAATCGATCCCCCAAAGTCAAGAATTTTACGAGAAATCTGCGCTCAAGTTGCGCCGCAATTTCCTCTGGCAACCTGATGCAAATTCTTTTACAATCGAAGCCGGTGCCGGAGCGAGGTTGAGTCCGGTCAGAACGTCGAGAATTTCCCAACCCTAAGGATAGAGGATCATGAACAGCGTTCAAGTGTGGCAGACAATTAAGGACGACGTGTCGCGCGAAATCGGCGCATTTCTCAAGCACCAATTTGATTCCGGTTCGGTCGATCAGCTAATCTACGAGAAAGCGGTTTCGGACGTCGGCGTATTCGCAAACCTGTGCAAATGGATGGAGTCGCCCGCCATCGATCGGATTTCTCCCAACACCAAGCCGGGAATTCTGGCGGCGATCTTCGCCCAACGCTGGCCGGACGTCAACGAAGCCTTCTTCACCGACGTCGAGTTCGGCACCGGCGGGATTCGCGGCCGCGCGGTGATCTCGGACTGGGAGCTGGAGATGCTGCGTGACGTCGGAATTGACGCGCCCTTCCTGCGCGGGCCCAACACGATCAATGACGTGGTGCTGCTGCAAAAGTCGGCGGCGATCGCCAAATTCGCGAATATGCGCGGCTTCAAGTCGCTGGTGATCGGTTTCGACAGCCGTATCCGCGGCCGCGACTTCGCCAAGATCATCGCCGAGCTGTTCATCGACTTCGGTCTGAAGGTCTATTTGTTTGACGACGTCGTGCCGTATCCCGAAGTAACCTTTGCGATTCCGACAATGCACGCCGACATGGGCATTTTGCTTTCGGCTTCGCACAATGACCGCCGCTATAACGGCTATAAGCTGTCGTGCGGCAACGGTTCGCAGTTCTCGGTGGCGGAGCGGAGAATGATCCTGAGCGAGTATATCGGCAAGACCGGCTTCGACGAGATCCGCCGCGCTGATCTGGCCCGAGCCACGAATGAGCAGTTGACCTTCCTCGGCGGCGCCAAGCGCGTCAAGGGGATCAACTACTACAACTATCAGGGTGAGCCGGTGAACGTGCACAAGCAGCATGAAAAACAAATCATGTCGTTCCTGCTCGACAAGAAGCTGCTGGCGGCGCAAGCCAAGAAACTCAATCTCGGCTTCTGCGCCTATAACGGCGCCGGACGGGATGCCGTGCCGCGCCTGATCCACTCGCTCAAGATCGATAAGCTGGATCTGATCTCGGTAATGCAGCCGGTCGACGGCATGTTCCCGGCCTTTGACGACCTCAAGAGCCCAAAGGGGAAGAAAGTCTATCAGCAACCCGATCCTGGCGATAAGTTCGCCGCCATGAAGGCCGTGACCGAATACATCAAGGAGTTCGGTGCGGAGAAATTCGCCAAGCTCGACGCGCTGATCGGCACTGATCCCGATGCCGATCGCGTCGGCGTCGTCGTGCCGGTGCCGAAATCGCAGCGGGCGATCTACGGCTCCGACTCGACCCTGCTCGATGCCGATACCGCCTGGGCGATCCTGCTCTGGTACCGGATGGAGAAGATGAAGCAGGCGAAAGGCGACTTCTCCAGATATTTCCTCGTGCAGTCGCACACCACCACCGATGTCATTACGTTGCTGTGCGAGAAGTATGGCATTGCCTGGATCAAGACCTGGGTGGGATTTGCGCAACTGTCAGCGGCGGTCGAACGCGTTTGGAAAAACGACGAAATCTCCAAGAAGATCTACTGGACGTTGTACGACTTCAAGGGTTTGACGCCGCAGGCAACGGTCAATTTGGCGGCGCTCGAACAGTCGAACGGCTTCTCCATCCTCGGCGCGAAGCCGAGAGATGAGATGTCGATGGGCACCGACGGCCACGTGCGCGACAAGGACGGAATCTTTGCCGCGATGCTGTTCCTCGAGGTGCTCGCCTACGCCAAGGCCCAAAAGAAGTCGGTGCTGGATCTGGTCAACGAGAAGTTGTACCTCGACCCGGCCATCGGCCTGATTCGCACCGGCTATCGCCCGGCGCCGGTCTACGGACAATATGAAGGCATCGAGGGCCGTTCCACCAAGATGAAGGTGATTCACAAGGCGGAAGGCCTGATGGAGCGGCTCGCCGGCGGCGGCGCAGTGAAATTCGGCGGTCTGAAGGCCACGCACTTTGAAGTCTACAAGACCGGCAAATACGACATCCAGCACGGCTACACCAAGGGCTACAACCCGGACGACCCGTCGACCTTCGGCTTCCCGGACGAGGGCATTCGCTTCTTCTTCGGCGACTATTACAGTCATCTGACGATCCGCCCCTCGGGCACATCCCAGAGCCTGCGCTTCCACATTCAGTTGCGCGAAAAGAAGGTGTCGAAGGGCGACCTGCTAAAGAAGCGGATCGCCATGGAGCGGAAAATCACGTCGATCTTTGAGGATGTCGGCAAACAACTTGACGTCGATTGGGACGAATAAACGTTTCCGACCCGCAAGGCGGCGGCTTCCCGGTGCCACCTGGATGCAGCCCCGTTGCGCTGAGGCTCATAACCTCCGTGGAACAATTGGGCTAATCTCGATGTTGACCACATGGGTCGGCTAAGGTTAGTTTGGAGCTGGAGGGATCGATGACCCATTCGACGACTGCAACTGCATCCGCGACCGCGGGACAGGCGAGCATCAACCTGACCGTCACGGGGATGCACTGCGCCAGCTGTGTGGCTCGCGTCGAGGGCATTATCAAGGGTGTGAGCGGCGTCAATCAGGTCGCTGTCAATCTGGCCACCAGTCAGGCCGCCATCAAATACGATCCCCGGCATCTGAGTCTTGAAGTACTTGCAGCCGCTCTGGAAGCGGGTGGCTATCCGGCCGCGTTCGAGGAGACACAGATTGAAGTCACTGGAATGCACTGCGCCTCGTGCGTTGTGCGCACCGAGGACTTCATCAAGAGCATCCCCGGCGTCGTGGCCGCCTCGGTCAATTACGCGACCGGGACCGGGAGTATTCGCCACGCCGCGATCCCGGACCTGCAGGCTCAACTCGACGCGGCGCTGGCGGGATCAGGCTACCAGGCGCGAATAGCAGGCGCGCTCAACGAGCTGCAAGACCCGGCCGCCGCGGAACTGGCATCACTCAAAACCCCACTGATCTTCAGCTTGATCGCCGCGGCGATTACGATGCTGCTGATGCTATTGGAGCATCTTGAGCGGCTGCCTGCCAGTCGCGCGACATCCGGCTACGTACAGTTGGCATTGGCAACAGCGGTCTACTTCTGGGCCGGGCGCCGATTTCACCAGGGGCTCTGGAGTTCGCTGAAACATCGAACCGCGGACATGAACACGTTGATCTCGCTCGGAACGTCGGCGGCATACTGGTTCAGTGTCGCCGCGCTCCTGCAGCCCGAGCTCTTCTTCACCGGTCAACATCACCCGGAACTGTACTTCGATTCCACCGTGATGATCATCGCGCTGATTCTCCTCGGCCGCTATCTGGAAGCAAAGGCGAAAGCGCGCAGTTCCAGCGCCATTCGCAAGCTCTTGAACGCCCGACCGGAGCAGGCGGCAGTCGTGCGCGACGGCAAGGAAACGACCGTGCGGCCGGATGATCTGGTGCCGGGCGATATCGTGCGCGTGCGACCGGGGGAGAAAATCGCGGCGGACGGTGTGATCATCGCCGGCACCGGTGCCGCTGACGAGTCGATGCTGACCGGCGAGGCCTTGCCGGTGGAAAAGCAGATCGGCGATCCCGTCACCGGCGGTACCATCAACAGTAGCGGCAGTTTTGATTTCCGCGTCACAACCTATCAGCGCGATTCGCGTCTGGCGCGGATCGCGGCGCTGGTTCAGCAGGCCCTGACAACCAAACCGGCAATCCAGCGACAGGTCGACAAAGTCGCCGCCGTGTTTGTGCCAATCGTGATTGGCGTCGCCATCGTGACCCTGGTTGTCTGGCTGCTGGCTGGAGCCGAGTTCGCCTTTGCCCTTAAGTCGTTGATTGCCGTCCTGATCATTGCCTGCCCGTGCGCGCTGGGCTTGGCGACCCCGGTTGCCTTGATGGTTGCGGTTGGTCGCGGCGCCACACTCGGCATGCTGTTTCGAGGCGGCGAATCCCTCGAACAAATCGGCAAGGTTGCCAAGATCTTCTTCGACAAGACCGGCACTCTAACGGAAGGCAAGTTTCGCGTTGCCGCCGTGCACGTAGTCGGCATCGACGAACAGCAGGCCCTGACGGCGATAGCGGCCGTCGAAAACCGCTCGGAGCATCCGTTGGCCAAAGCTCTTATGGAGTACAGCGGCAGCAAATCCATCGTTCCGCCGGAAGTGGCGGACTTCATCGCCTATGCCGGCGCCGGCGCGGCGGGAGTTGTCGACGGCAACCCGGTGCTGCTGGGCACCAAGAATCTCTTCGACCATCGCAAAATCGACCTCGCGGGATTGGCACCCGCTTACGAACAGGAGACTGCACTCGGACGCAGCGTGATGCTGGCCGCTATCGACGGGCGCGCGGTGGCACTGGTTGCGTTTGCGGACGTTGTCAAACCACAGGCGCGGCCGGCGCTGGATGATTTGCGCGAGCTGCAAATCGCGCCGGCAATCCTGACCGGCGACAATCAGGCGGCAGCGGGCTTGGTCGCGCGCGAGCTGGGCGTGAGCGAAGTCCACGCAGAATTGCTGCCGCAGCAGAAACTCAATACGATTTCCGCGGCGAAGGCGGAAGGGATGCCGGTGGGCATGGTCGGCGACGGCGTCAACGACGCGCCGGCGCTGGCGATCGCCGATGTCGGCATCGCGCTCTCGTCCGGCAGCGATATCGCCATCGAAACGGCGGCGGTCACCTTGAGCAACAACGACCTGACCAAGGTGCCGCAGGTCATTCGCCTGGCGCGGGCAACACGCCGCAACATCCAGCAAAATCTCTTCTGGGCATTCTTTTACAACGTGGCCGCAATCCCGATCGCCGCCGGTGTGTTGTATCCAGCGTTTGGCTGGCAGTTGTCGCCGATGATCGCGGCGGCGGCGATGGCCATTTCGTCCGTCTTTGTCGTCACCAACGCGCTGCGGCTGCGTCGATTCAGTTGAGGAAGTAAACTTGCCGAATCCGCATCCGATCATCGTCCACTTCGCCATCGGGCTCTTTGTCACGGCGATCGTTGCCGAAATCCTGGCCTATTTCCTGAAGTCGAAACTCTGGAACCTCGTCGCGCTGGTCAACGGCGGTATCGCCGCGGCCGCGGCATTTGCAGCGGTCGTCACCGGGCTGATGGCCAAACCGCTCGTCACCGCTGGACCGGCCGTATTCGTCCTGGAATCGCACGAGACCATGGGCTATCTGGTACTGGCGACCGCTCTGGTGTTTACCGGCCTGAAGTTCTATGGGCATTGGCGTCCGAGCGAGAGATTCGTCACCGCGACGGTCGGCGCGGGATTGTTGGGACTGGTCTTTACCGTCATTGCTGCGCATGAAGGGGGCGAACTGGTGTACCGCTATGGCGTCGGAGTGCGAAAGGATGCGCCGCAGGAAGTTCAGAAATATCCTTATGGCCGGCCGCTGACCGCACCGGCGGATTCAACCGGCGACAGCACGAGTACACCTCCAGGCAACTAACTCAGGGCTTCGTGAGAATTACCCCGCGCGGGCGACGGTTGTAATCGATAATGATCTCCGGCGCGCCGTAGGCGCCGCTCTTCCGCGCGATCTCCGTCACGGCTGCGGCATGGTCGATACCGAACTCCAGCACGAGCGCACTTCCCGCCTTAAGATTCTTCGGTGCCAATTCGATCAGCGGCCGCACCGCTTCGAGACCGTCCGCTCCGCCAACCAGGGCGCCGCGCGGCTCGAAATCACGGACCTCCGGCATTAACCCGGGATACTCGCTTTCACGGACATAAGGCGGATTGGAAATGATCAAGTCGAATTCCTCTTTGCCGAGCGGTTCCAGCAGTTCGCCCGGACGCAACAAGATGCGATGACCGAACTGATGTGCAATTACGTTCTCCTGCGCCAATTGCAGTGCCGTCGGCGATAGGTCGGTGGCGATGACTGTGGCATCCTCACGAGTTGCCGCAATCGCGAGGGCGATGCAGCCGGTGCCGGTGCCGATATCAGCGATCCGCGGTGCCTGGCAGTCTTTGACGATCGCCAGCGCCTTCTCGACGACAATCTCGGTTTCGGGTCGTGGCACCAGGGCGCGGCGGTCGCACTTGATCGTCAGGCCATACCACTCGGTCGAGCCGACGATATACTGCAGCGGCTCATGGTAAGTCTTGCGTCCGATCATATCGCGGAACTTCGCCGCCAAATCGCCATCGATGGTGCGGTTGATGTCAAGAAAGAGGTCGATCCGGCGGAGATTCAGCAGTGCCCGCAGCATGACTTCCGCGGCGAAGCGCGGGTTCTCGATTCCGGCGGTGCGCAATTCTTCCCGCCCCCAATCGAGCAGTTCCCGGACGGTCTTGGTCATTGCGGGCGGTTAATACAGGGCGTCGGAGATACGGCGAATATCCATGTTGGTCGGATCGTGGGCACAGCCGTCGCGCTTGTGGCCGTAAAGCCGAAACTCCGACGAGTGGGAAGCGGTAGTCACGGCCTCGGCCTCCGGTGTGAAGTCAAAACTCGGTAGGCCGATGACGGCGACCGCGAGCAGCAGGCCGGAATGCTTGATAAACTCTCTGCGTTGCATCGCTCAACCCTCCGTCGACTCAAGGGTGAAGTTGTTGATTTTCATCGCCGGCACCAGCATCACCACTGAGTATTGCGGATACAGCTCACGCCTCGCGGAAATCATTTCGGCGTTCGCAAAGGCATCCAGGATCGACTGGTTTAGGCGCATGTTCCTCACAGCGCGGGTCACCTTGCCGTTCTCGATCAGAAATGTGCCGTCGCGCGTCGTGCCGGTGACCTGAGTCTTCATTGGATTCAGGAAGTTCACATACCAGAAATGTGTGATGTACACGCCGCGCGCGGTCGAGGCGATCATCTCCTCCAGCGTCTTATCACCCGGCGCGATGGCCATGTGCTTGGGGTAGGGACCGTATGTATTGTTTGGCGGCAACGCGTGCCCGGTGGATTCAGAGTCGAGCAGGCGCGCATAGTACGAGTTGGTCACGACGCCGCGCGCAATGCCGCTTTCGATCAGCACCACCTTGCGCCGCGGCACCCCTTCATAATCGAACGGCACACCGGCCAACTGCGGATCGAACGGATCCTCGATGATCGCAATGTTGTCGCCGGTAATCTTCTCGCCGATCTTGCCTGCCATGAACGAGCGCTGCTGCTGCAGTGTCTTGCCGCCAAAACCCATGAACGCGAGGAAGAGCAAGAGCTGGCCAACTGCCGCGGGTTCGAGAATCACGGTATACGCGCCCGATTCCAGCGCGATCGGATCGCGCGATCGAATAGCCTTGTCGGCGGCCGTCTCGGCCAAGCCGGCCGCATCGATTTTGCTGATATCACGGCTATAACCGATTGCCCAGCCGGAGTTCTGCTGCTCGCCGACCGCCGTCAACGACAATTCGGCCTTGGTCGATGCATTGTACTGCCGGACACCCAGCGAGTTGAGCACGGCCACGGTCTCCGTTGTGACACGAAACGCTCCGGCCGTCTGCAATTTCTGCTTCGCACAAATTCCGACAATCAACTTGACCGCCTCGGCGCGCTGCTCCGGCAAACTCGCCGCCGTCGCCGGAACAAAACAGACGGCGTCACTCGGCGTCTCGGAGCTTATCGGCTGCGGCAGCGACTCGAAATCGGGATCTTCCGGCATCAGGTCGGCAATCGCGCCGGCAGCGGCAACTGCCTGCCTGACCGCGTCCGGGCTGAGATCGCCGGTGGAAGACACGCCGATCTTCTTGCCCCTGACCGCCCGCACAAACAGCGTTGAGTCGGAGCGATACATATTCTGATGAATCGTCGATTCGGCAAAACGGGTGAGACTGAAGTCCTCGCCCATCAGCACCAACTCGGTCTGATCGGCGGCGGAGGTTGCCAGTCCCGTCTCCAGAATTTGCAGCGCGCGCGCCTTGTCGATCATGCTCCCACCTTGATCTGGCGGAAGCGCACATAGGCCGCGCCTTGCGCCGTGCGGGCGTTCTGCCCCGGTTCGCCCTTGCCGCAATTGGGTGTACCCCACAGCGTCCACTCGTCGGGGTGGCCGGTGGCGTCGCAACTATTCCAGAATTGCACGGTGTTTCCGCTATAGGTCGGTGACTTGATCATACCGCCGAGTTGGCCGTTCTTGATCTCCCAACCGATCTCGCCGCCCAAAGTGAAGTTGTCGCGGTTGTCGTCAATCGACCATGACTCGACGCCTTCGATATACATGCCGTCCTCAATCTCGGCAATCATGTCCGCGAACTTCTTGTTGCCCGGTTCCAACACCAGGTTGGTCATGCGCACCAGCGGGATATTGCCCCAGCCGTCAGAGCGGGCGGCCGCGCTGGAGGGCAACATAATCCGCGCTGCGGTCTCGAGCGAACTGAGATAGCCGACGAGAACACCCTTCTCGATCAACGGCATGCGCTTGGCCGGGACGCCTTCGTCATCGAACTGATAAGTCGCCAATCCGCCGGCCACCGTCGGATCGCTGAAGACCGACACGACGTCGGAAGCATACTTGAGCTTGTTCAGTTGATCGACGGTAGCGAAACTGGTGCCGGAGAAGTTGCGCTCCGAGCCGAAGACGCGGTCGAGTTCGAGCGGATGGCCGATCGACTCGTGGATCTGCAGTGAAGCTAAATCGGGTGACAGGATTATGTCGCAGGTCTTCGCCGGACAATCGGCGGCCGTCTGCATCGTCACGACCTGCTCGATGATTTTTGGGATATTCTCTTCGATCTTGAAGATCGTTATCTTCTCGTATCCGCCCGAAACGAATTGCCCCGAAGCGGTCGGGAAGGAGCGCTCATACCGTTCGCGCCGGCTCTTAACGATCCCGCCGGTTACGCCGGCGCCGACGTGCGTGAGCACCTGCGAGATGTCACCGCCGGCCAGTGAGCGGAAGAACTTGGTTTCGCGGCGAAAATCAAGAAACGTCGAGGTCGCTGTGATCGCCGCATCGGCGTGCAGGAGATCTTCCCAATGCTGCAACAGCCCCAATTTCTCCGGCAGGGAGATGGCAAAAGGGTCTTGCTGGACCGGCGTGCGGTAGCTGCCGGTCTGCGCCGGCCAACGGTCGATCTGCACCTCGCGCCCCATCACCTTGTGTGATGCCGCGGCAATCGCCAGTGCCAGCTTGGTGACGCGCTCATACTCTTTGTCGTCAAACAGCGACGAGGCGGTAAATCCCCAGGCGCCGTCTTTGAGCACGCGCACAGCGAAACCCATCGAGACCGACTTCTCTATCGGTTCGGCTTGGCGCGATGCGGTCGCCAGCCGCTCGGTTTCGACTTGCTGCAGGCGCAGGTCGGCATATTGGCACTTGCCTTTGGTGAACTTCCGGAAGACGCTGTCAATCCGATCCAGCAACTCGATCACAACGGTATCCCTATAAAGTGTCCGCCGATGAGATATACGCCGATCATAAATAAAACGCCGACGAGAGTCAAGATAACAGCGCCGGGAACACCGACGAGGTTCTTGTCGGGATTGAAGCCGAAGATTGTACCGCGGAAGATGACGGCCAGGAATAAGAAGTAGAGAATCAGCAACATCATCAGCGTCTGGGACGCATTGCCGCCAAACGGCCAGCCGCCCCAGAAGTAGCCGAAACGGGCGTGCGAGATCAGCGCGCCGACTGTAACCGTACCGATCAGCATCAATGCGCCGGCGATCAGCACCTTGCGCGAGAGGCGCTTCAGGTTCCGCTCATACGAACGCAGCCCGAAGGCATTGAACAGCGCCGAAAAGGCGAACATCGCGGCCACGAACATCAACGCGACGTGGATCGCCCACAGCAGCAGCGACGGCTGGCCCTCGAATAACACCCGTACGGTTTGCGCCGGATTCTGTGGCAACCGTAGTGTCAGCGTGTCTTGCTGCGCGCGCAGTTCCACGAAGTAGTTGTAAACCGCGCCGCGATCGAGTCGCGGCAACGATGTCTCATACTGGTCGAGGGTCTCGAGATTGCGCATCAGGATCAGCGAATCGAAATTGTCCTGCCCGCTGCGGCGATAGTGCAGCCAAAGTTGAAATTGCATTGAATCGGAAGGCACTGCCACCCAGACGCGGATGCGCGGATCGACGGCAACCGTCCCCGGCGAAGTATGGTCGATCATGATTCCGTGACCGGAAGCCTGGTAGTAACGGGATTCAGCGAGCTTGGTACTAAAACGCGGGGCAGCGGCAAACAGCAGCAGCGTCAGGATGAACGCAAGGAAGAGTCGAACACTGCTCAACTCACCCCCGCCAGCTCGCCTGCTTTCTTCAGCCGCTCTTCCTGCTCCTGCTGTTGGAGCGGCAAAATCAGATCATCGAGGTCTCCGGCGAGGATATCATTGAGTTTATGCAAAGTCAGATTGATGCGGTGGTCGGTCACGCGGCTCTGCGGGAAATTATACGTCCGGATCTTGGCCGATCGGTCCCCCGAGCCCACCATCGAGCGGCGGGTCGAGGCGATCTTCTCCTGCTGCTCGGCAATGGCGCGATCCAGCAGCCGTGCGCGCAGCACTTTGATCGCTTTGGCCTTGTTCTTGATCTGCGATTTCTCATCCTGGCACGACACCACCAACCCGGTCGGCAGGTGCGTCACGCGGACGGCGGAATCGGTCGTGTTGACCGACTGGCCGCCGGGCCCGGAAGAGCGGAAAACGTCGATCCGCAGTTCGTTGGGATTGATTTCGATGTCCACGTCGTCGGCCTCGGCCAGCACCGCTACTGACGCGGCGGAGGTGTGAATCCGTCCCGAAGCCTCGGTCGCCGGCACGCGCTGCACGCGGTGGACACCGGACTCATATTTCAGCAGCGAATACACGTCCTGCCCCGAAATCGAGAGGATGATTTCCTTGAAACCGCCGACGCCGGTCGGATTCGAACTCATCACCTCAACTTTGAAGCCCTTGTTGTCGGCATAACGTGTGTACATCCGGTACAGGTCCGAGGCAAACAGCGCCGCTTCCTCGCCGCCGGTGCCGGCACGAATTTCCAAAATGACGTCCTTGGCGTCGTTGGGATCACGCGGCGACAGCAGCAGTTTGAGCCGGCGCGCAACCTCGTCAAGCTTGCCGGTCGCTTCGATCTTCTCCTGCGTGGCCAGCTCCAGCATCTCGATGTCGGACTCGCTGGCCAGAAGCTTGTCGCTGTCCTCGATCGTTTGCAGCAACTTGCGATATTCCCGGCCGACCGTCACGATTTCGGTCAGATCCTTATGTTCCCGGGAGAGTGTCTTGAAGCGCTGATTATCGGAGATGACCTTGGGATCGGTCAACTGCTCGTTGAGCTTCTCCAGTTTCTCTTCAATGGCTTTGACGAGATCAAGCATCGGCGAGTTCGCGAACTTCGATATCCTGTGGCAGCCCCAGCGACGCTTTGACTGCGACGAGCGCGACCTCCAGTTGGTCGAGCGAAGGTTCTTTGGTGGTGATCAGCTGCAACCACAGGCCGGGCTTGATCAGGGCGCGCACGAGCGGGTTCTTGCAGCTCCGGGCCGACGCCTTGAGAATCTCATACGAGCCGCCCGCAACCAGCGGCAGCAGCGCAAAGTGGATGGCAAACCGCACCAGAATTTGCGGCGGATGGCCCGTGAGGATCTGGAACAGCGTGTCGGCGATCGCGAAAATCAGGATGGCGAAGAGCGCGACGATCAGAATGAACGAGGTGCCGCAGCGCGGATGCAGGGTCGTGTACTTCTGCGCATTCTCCGGCGTCAGCGGATCCTGGTTCTCGTACGCCCAGATTGACTTGTGCTCGGCGCCGTGATACTCGAAGATGCGCCGAAAATCTTTGAAGTAGCTGAGGGCCGTAACATATCCCAGGAAGAGCGTAATCCGGATCGCGCCGGCAATCAAATTGAACAGCAGCGCGTCCTTGCCGAAGCCCAACAGCGACGCCACCCACAGCGGCAGGAAGAAGAAAACGAGGATGCCGATGCCGAGCGCGAAAATAATGCTGAGGGCGATCATCAGTCCGCTCGATTTCTTGGTTTCGGCGGCAGCGCGACCCTCGGCTTTGTCGATATCCTGCGCCGCGATCTCAGCGGAGAAATTCAGCGAGGTGATGCCGATCACGAGCATCTCGAACAGGCCGATGAAGCCGCGAATGATCGGCAGGGCGATGATCTTGTTGCGGCGCGCCAACGGCTTGTAGTCGGATGATTTCACGACAATCGTGTTGTCCGCCCGCCGCACCGCGGTGGCAATGCGCGACTCGGAGCGTATCATCACGCCTTCGATCACGGCTTGTCCGCCGACCTGGAAATCCGCCATGGTGTCCTTATCTCGCAGCTAATGAAAAGCAGGAGCGGGTATACCACTCCTGCTGATGATAGCGCAACAAAGTTACTTTTCGGTCTTGGTGTCGGTTTGGTTGAGCTTGGCGTACTTGCGGCGGAACCGGTCGACGCGTCCGGCCGTGTCGATCAGCTTCTGCTTGCCGGTATAAAACGGATGGCAATTCGAGCAGATTTCCACCATGATCGCGTCCTTCGTCGTCGAGCGCGTTTCAAATTCGTTGCCGCACGCGCACTTGATCATCACCTTGAAATATTTGGGATGAATGTCAGCTTTCACTTGTTTCAATCTCCTGTTCACAAATCTCTAAGACCAATATTATACGGCAAATCACTTCATCAGGCAAGCAAATCTTCGCATTGCCGCGCCGCCCACCGCTATCCAGAACCCCTGATCCGGCAAGAAGTTCCGTCGTTCCTCACCTGCCATCGCCGGCAGCAAGCCGTGCCGGATCCGGAAAATCACGATAGAGGGCGGAACGAAAATCGGTGACGGCGGAGTAAACTAATCGGTGCAGGCGCTCGATCTCGCCACTTCGGGCGGCGACGTGCTGGAACGTCTCTTCCAATTTCGCCAGGCTTTCAGTCTTGATCGTGATGTTAAACTCACCCAACTCCGCCGGTCCGAATCCCAGCTTGCGCCGCGTGATTGTGAAGCCGCTGATCGTGCCCTGGCTTTGCAGATGGCCGAGATACCTGCGCACGTTCTCGCAGAATTCGAGGTCCTGGTGTGAGTCAATCAGATTGCACCAGATTTGGTAATAGTCCATTC
Source organism: Candidatus Zixiibacteriota bacterium (assembly GCA_020853795.1). Classification (NCBI taxonomy): domain Bacteria; kingdom Pseudomonadati; phylum Candidatus Zixiibacteriota; species Candidatus Zixiibacteriota bacterium. Next base: position 10,167 of record JADYYF010000156.1, on the reverse strand, counting down.
GCTTTTCCTTTGTCGTCCAACCGAGCCTGCCGGCCGTGGCCGCTTGAACTTGCCGACGACATGATCATTATCGAGTTAATAGCTGTACGAAGTCTATTACGTGGCTCTCTGTCCAGTAGTTGTTATGGAAATGTGCTAACAAACAGGACGAAAGGAGTCTAAGATGGACAGCAAGCAATTCATTCGCAAGCAACTGCTGAGCGTCGCGCTCGCGGCGGCATCAATTTTCGCCGGATGTTCCGATCAAGCGCCGCTGGCGCCGGCCGTTGGCGCAGTGCCGGCAATGCAGCGCGAAAGTCGTCCGGCCGGCGATCTGGTCAAATTTGGTGGCCAGTTGACCGGTGTGGACGTCGATTCGCGGACGCTGACTTTGGCGGAACGGCCGGAGAAGTTGATCCTGGCCGATGGCGCTCGGATCGTGTCGGAACGCTTCAGCACCATCAGTTCCCGCCTGACGATCAAGGATCTGAGCGTGGGTCAGTACGTGCAGGTCGAGGGCAATCGGCTCGACCGCGAAACCATCATGATTGAAACGGTGACGGTCAGCAGCCGCAGTTTCAATGATAGCGAACGCTCGCGCTCGGCCACGCAGTGACGATTCAGTTTGTATTGGTTTTCTGCCGGCTCCTCGCACGAACCGAGTCGGGCCGGTTGATATGATCGCAGCGATTCGCACTAACTCCCTCGATCGCGCTTCCTGAGCAACGCCCGACCTCCATCGGGCGTTGCTTCAAGAGGATTCCCAATCCTTAACAAGAGTTTGACATTGGGCTCACTGGAATCAAAGCAGACCGAGCGAGATTGCTCGACATACCCGAAACCCTTCGGGGACCTTACCCTCCCCTGCGCCCGAATCTCTTCTACGCCTGAATGGGGGCCGGATTCGGGCGCTTCTCTTTCCAACTCCCAAATCGCTTGGTCGATTAACGGAATTGCGTATAATAGAGCAACGATGTCTGGTACCGATCAAGAGTTATGGCCGGCGGTGGTTTCGGGCGATGCCAAGGCCTGGGGCGTCATTGTCAAACGCTATCAGTCCCTGGTATATGCCGTTGCAACCCGGGCCGGATTATCCCAGGTCGACGCCGCCGATTGTTTCCAGCAAACCTGGCTGCTGCTCTACAACAATCGCCGCAAACTGAATGACCCGAGTCGTCTATCGGCGTGGTTGGTGACGACCGCCAAGCGCGAGGCGTTGCGACTGAAACGGCGCCTCGGCAACGATCCCGGAGAGGAGGCTACCGATGAAGCTGTCGATGGTGCTCTCCTGCCCGACGATGAGTTGATTGCTCTCGAACGGCAATCGCAACTGGAGTCCGCGATCGCCCAACTCGATCGCCGCTGTCAGGACCTCGTGGACGCGTTCTTCTTCGCCGATGAAGAGCAATCGTATGAGGCGATCGCGCAGTCGCTGGGAATTGCCGCGAACAGCCTGGGTCCGATCCGCCGTCGATGTCTGGAACGCCTGAAGCGGATTCTCGAACAAAACGGCCACTTGGAAGTACGAAATGCCGACGGCGATGCTCTGTAATGTGACGAGAGGAAGAGAGTTACGATGGAACGACATTTAACGCGCCGAGAATTGATCCAAGCCGCTCAACAGCAAGAGGTTAGCAAGGACGGGCACGTGGCGGAGTGCGTCGAATGCCGCGAGCTGGTCGAGCTGTTACGTGTCTTCCAGGTCGCCGGAAAGCTGCATCTGCCGGATGCCCCGGCCGGTTGGACCGAGAAGGCCGCAGCCATCGCCCAAGGACAGAGCCTTGGCGAGAAAGTCCGGGCAATCGTGGCGCGGCTGGCGTTTGACTCGTGGGCCATGCCGCAAGCTGTAGGCGTGCGCGGATCCAGCATCGAATCCGACCGGCGGTTGCGCTTTGAGACGTCGGAACTGCTCTTCGATTTGCGCGCGGAAGAGCAAGCGAAGGGCTGGGCATTTGTGGCGCAGGTTCGCAAAGCCGGCGCACCGGTTGTCGTAGTTGCTGACACGAAGAAGTTACTTCCTGATCCTGCGGGGCTCTACCAGTGGTCAAGCTCCCGCCCCCCGCGCAAAATTACTCTCCGCTCGGACGACCTGGTCGTCGAACTGCCGGAGTTGTCGTGGAAAAAGCCGCACTCGAGGTAGCCGTAGCAAGATTTCTCAGCCGGGGAGTCGTTGCGGACATTACCGAATCCGAATTGGCAGCTGCCTGCGAGGCACAGGTCCAGTCTGCGGCGCGTACGTCATTGGTGCCGGCTCTAAGACTGGCGCAGCGTTTCGCGGCGAGAGCCTCCCGCCGCGGCGATATTCTGGAGACGACCGCACAACGCGCGTTGGCACGCGCCTGCCACATGAGCGGCCGGCATGCCGAAGCGCTCGACGCCTATCTGCGCGCCCGCGAGCTCTCGCGCCGCGATCCGCTCGTGCGGGCACGGATCGATCGGGCGTTGATCGATGTCTATATGTACTTGAATAAATTCGACAGTTCGAAGCGGCATGCGCAAGCAGCGGTGAGCACGTTCACCCGATTGCGGGCGCACAACGATCTGGCCCAGACGCAAGTTAATTACGGAAATCTGCTGCACCGGCAGGATCGTCATCGCGACGCCGAGAAGCTTTACCGCGAGGCTGCCGCTGTCTTTGCAAAATCCGGGAACCGTGTCGCGCTGGCGCGCACGATCTACAATCGCGCCAATGCGCTCGTGCAAATGTTTGAGTCAGACGCGGCCGAGCGGTTGTACCGTGAAGCGTTGGAGATCTGGCAGGCGGAAGGCTTCGAACTTGATGCGAACGACACGCGCTACGGTCTGGCCTGGCTCCACATGCTGGCGGGCAAGTTTCATGTGGCACTGCGGGAACTGGCCGACTGCGAGCGGATTTATCGCGAGGCCGGCGACCCGCGCGGTGCGGCGCTCTGCAACCTCGACCGCGCTGAGGTCTATCTGAGCCTTGGTCTCTATCATGACGGCTTGACGGCCGCGCGCACCGCCGAGGCGGAATTCGGCAAATTGGGTCTGAGATACGAAACCGCAAAAGCCGCATTGTTCCGCGGGCAGGCAGCCCTCGCGCTGCAGAAGTCTCAGGAGGCGCGCGGCGCACTCGAACGTGCCCGGCGCGGCTTCGGTGCTGAACGGAATCATGGTTTTCTCGGTGCCTGCTACCTGCTCGCAGCACAGCTGGGCGAAGATGACGGCAGTGTCCGCCAACGCCAACTGGCCGCGGCGCGGCGCGAATTTGCCCGGGCGCAACTTCCGCTCTGGGAGGCGATGTGCGATCTGCAGGCACTTCAGTCAGCCCATGACCTGCGTGGCTCCCTGACGCGGCTCGAGCGTAACGCGGCGATCCGCCGCGTCCCGCAGTTGTTTGCGGTCTGGCAAACCCTTCGCGGCGATCACGAACTTGAGCGGGGCGACTTGGCGGAGGCCCGCCGCTGTTGGCGCGCGGCTGCCGACCGCCTCGATGCCGTGCGCGCCGAACTGCCGCCGCTGGAATTGCGGTCCGCTTTCGGCAAGAAACAAAGCTCGCCGCATTTGCGACTGATTGCCGCCGAACTTGAACATCGCCCCGAACAGGCCGCCGTGTGGTCGGAACGCTACAAAACCGCCGGCGTTTGGTCGCCGTTGAATCCGGATGCCGCCACGACTGGCTCGCGCCGCCGCGTAACGGCCAGCCTGGAAGCCCTCGCCCGCGAAGTGGCGGCGCTGTCGCACCGTATCGCCGGCAGCGGCGAACGTGGTCTGGCGACGGCGAGCGGGAGTCGGCGCTTGACCCAACTGCAAAATCAGATCCGCGAGCAATTGATCGAAATCGAAAGCAATCCCCGACAAACCCTGACCAACAATGAGCGCCTGCTGGCGGCAATGCGTCGCACCTCGTCGCGCCTGCCGATCGTGCAGTTCCACCTGCGCGAAGACGACATTGTCGCCTTCGTTCATCAGAACGGCGCAATCACGTTCCGCCGACTTCGGGGTGGACGTCAACGCCTGGCCGAGGCGATGCAGCGCTGGCGGTTTATCCTCGAGAGTGAGTTGCTGTCCGGCCATTTGCACGGTGCCACCGACCTTACGCTGGAGCAGCGGCTCTGGGCTGATTTAGGCGATTGGCTCTGGCGGCCGCTCGAATTGCCGGCTACGATCGAGACCGTCTTGCTGTTGCCGGAAGGCGAATTGGCGAATCTGCCTTGGCGGGCCTTGACGGTCGACGGGCAGCAGTTGGTCGAGCGGCACCACTTCGTAATCGCGCCCAGTTTCCGGCACTTCGAGGCGGCCCAACAGGTTGATCCGACGGAGCCGGCAGCGCATATCTTCCGCGGCGTCGCCGAGGACCTGCCCGAAGTTGACCGCGAACTGGCGGCGCTCACGGCCCAACTTGGAGCGCAGGCGCAAGTCCACGTTCCGGCCCGTCGGGCGGACTGGCCGGAAGCCGAGTCAGCCTTCTTGTGGCATTACGCCGGCCATGCGAACCTTCGCGCCGATAATCCGTTCTACTCATATCTGGTGTTGGAAGACGGCGCGATGTTCGCCGCAGATTTTCGACTGAAACGGTGCCGCGTCAAGCTGGTGACTTTGGCCGCTTGTCGGTCCGGCGAGCAGGTGGCGCTGCCGGGTGAAGAATCCACCGGCTTGGTTCGATCTTTATTAGAGATGGGCGCGCGCAACATTATCGCCGGACACTGGCCGGTGTCGGACCAGACCACGGCGCTCTGGATGACTGCCTTCTACGAGCGTTATCTGGGAGGGGCGACACTCCTCGATGCCTTGCGACAAGCGGCATTGAACGTGCGCCGGCATTACCCGTCAGCCTACCATTGGGCCGCCTATTCGGTGTTTGGAGCAGGTGATTAAAGGAGACCGATGATGATAGATCAGATGAATTCCCCACGGCGAGTCTGGCGGCTGTTGCTGCTGGGTCTGGTGATGCTCGCCTCCGCGAATGTCTGGGGCAACAACAACGGCGAATTTCAGGCGGAACGATTGGTCTGCCGAATGCGCGCCGGCTATGACATCAACTACGTCAACACGACCTACGGGACGACCACCGTCAGTATCATGCCGCAAACCGGCGCCTACTTGCTCGCGACGCAGCCCGGGCTGGATGCCGAGAGTCTGGCGACCGCGATCATGCTCGATCCGGCCGTGTTCTACTGCGGCGCCAATTATTACCTCGACGCACCCGAGCCGTTTCAGCGCAGCTCGCCGTTTCTCGACGATCAACTGATCGGCGACTTTGCCACGCAGGCGGCCGCCGTGACCCTCAACTTGGAGACGGCGCACGCAATCAGCGACGGTACCGCGGTGAAAGTGGCGATCATCGACACCGGTCTCAATTTTGATCACCCCGAATTCGCCGCCAAGTCCGCGCGCTTCGTCTCCGGCTACGATTTTGTCGACAATGATCCCGATGCCTTCGACGAACCCGGTGGCGCCGCCTCCGGACACGGCACCTTCGTCGCGGGCGCGGTGAAGTTGGTGGCGCCGGGCTCGGAATTGTGGGCGTATCGTGTCTTGGACACCTTGGGGCGCGGCGACGGCTACACGCTGGCGCTCGCCGTGGCGCGCGCAGTCGACGACGGCTGCAAAGTGATCAATCTGAGCCTGGGACTGGTCGGCAAGCATGATGCGCTTGATGATGCGATCCATTATGCTTATGACAACAACGTGATCGTCGTGGCGGCGGTCGGCAACGATTCGACCGGCGACCCCAATCTCTTCCCCTATCCCGCGAAGGAATCCTCCACGATCGCCGTCGCGGCCCTCGACTCGCTTAACCACAAGGCCGACTTCTCCAACTACGGCAGGAAAGTTGACCTGTCTGCGCCCGGGACGCGCGTGTATTCACCGTACCTGGACAGCTCGTACGCATGGTGGGACGGCACCAGTTTCGCGGCGCCGCTGGTTGCCGGTGCCGCCGCCCTGCTGTGTCAGATCGATCCTTCCCTGACGCCCTACGCGGTCGACAGCTTGCTGGAAGAGAGCGCCATCAATATCGATGATCTCAACCCTGCCTACGTTGACAGCCTGGGCAAAGGGCTCGTCAATCCCGGTGCGGCGCTGGCCATGCTGACAGCCTATGTCTGTGGTGACTCGGACGGCTCGTCGATGGTTTCGATTACGGATGCCGTCTATCTCATCAACTACATCTTCAGTGGCGGCCCGGCGCCGATTCCCTCGATGGCGGGTGATTGTGACTGCTCGGGCTCGATCAGCATTTCCGATGCCGTCTACTTGATCACCTACATCTTTGCCTCCGGCACCCCGCCGTGCGGCAGTTGCCCGTAAGCACTGTTTCTGTGCCAGAGTCCTGATTATGGGAGTCGCCCAGCGACTCCCTTTCTTTTGCCGTCGGCGACGTAAAATGGCAAAATATCTCGATGTTGCTGTACGGAAATGGCGACCAAAAACTCTGTTTTGTGAAACCAAGAACTGCCGCCAGCTACCGGGCAGGACGAATTCAACCGAGGGAGGTTGTACGATGTTCACCAATTCCTTACTGCGATCGCTTGTGCAGCAACTGGCCGTGGCCGTCCTGATGCTGGCGTTGGTCGGCTGTTCCAACGATGCGCCGGTAGCGCCGCTGAGCACGTTCTCGCGAACCTACGTCGGCCCGGACGATTGTCCCACCTGTCCGCAGGTCAGTCTGAATGCCCGGATCGCAACGGTCGACCAGAACCTGCGCCGGCTGACCTTTGCCGAACACCCCGATACCGTGGTCGCTCTCCAAAACGCTGAGATCGTCAAGTTCGCTGCGGGAGTGGAAGTCCGCATCCAACTCGGCGACCTCCGCCCCGACGATTCGGTCACCATTATCGGTCAGCGCTATCAAAACAACTACATCTACGCCCACCGGATTCGCGTCGAATCCTCTGATCCGCAGTGCGACTACGACCTGGCGTTCCGGGATACGATCGTGACCATCGACTATCCGGCGCTCTCGTTTACCGTGGCCGGACGCACGGAGACGATTCTGGTTGATCAGAACACCGTCATCTGGGGCAATATCGTGCACCCAGGCACACAGCTTGGCAATGGCGTACAGAATCAGGACCGCGAACGGGAGCAAATCAAGAATTCCATCGACACGGTTTATCAGTTCACTGACCTTCAGGTTGGTGATGTGGTTGAGGTCAGAGCGAGGGTGGTCGATGGCGCGACCCTGTTGGCCGTCAAGATTAAGCTCGCGAATTGTCAGGTGAAGCAGTGTGTGACCTTCGAAGCTGCCATCGCCACTCTTGACGTCCAGGCGCGCGCGATCACCTTTGTCGACCTCGACTGGCAGGGAGTCGTGTGCCCGCGAGCGGAACTGACCGACAGCGACGGCGCCGAACTCACTTTGGCTGACTTCGCCGTGGGCGACCTGGTCCATGTGAAGGGCTTTCCCACGGAGTCGAATCTGCAGATCTGCCTCATGACAAAGATTGAACCTTAGCTCTGCGTCGGTTCTGCCGGTGACGGCACTGTCACAAGTCCGGTAGCATCGCCGGCAACTTGAAGCCCCCGGGCGAGAATGCTCGCCCGGGGCTTCCGCTTTTACCCCGATTTCGTTAGCGAATACTAACACGGACAGATTTGGCGAACATCTCTTGATTCGGGATACTTTTATGTACGATATCGAGCCAAGCGGTCTCTGTTGGTCAGTTAATAGCAAACACCAATCTCACGGAATGAAACACGTGAAAGGAGATCAGACAATGAGACACGGTTGGCAGAAACTCGCGGGCAAAACGGCGGCAGCAGTCGCAATCCTCGCATTAATGGTCGGCTGTTCCAGCAACTCACCGCTGGCCCCCGCCGGCGACGCGCGGTCGAACCTGAAGGGCGGCACCGGCGCCGACAATAATCTGGCCGCGCAAGTCGAATTTGCGAGCGTGGTGGCGAGCACGGATGTTGCCCTGCGCAAGTTGACCTTCACCGGCAACAGCGAAATCGTCTTCGCCGCCGCCGATGCGGAAATCGTTCGCCGCCAGAGCGGCAATGAAACGCCGATTACCTTCGCGGAAATCCAGGTCGGCGATTCGGTCGAAGTGCGCGGCAATCGGCAGGGTGACAACAGCGTACTGGCCAACCGGATTCGTGTCAAGGTTGAAGATGGCAACAACGCGGAAGTCGAATTTGGCGGCCGCGTGGCGACCATCGATGCCGATGCGCGCACGATCACCTTCGTCAACAACCCGACCCTGATTAACGTCATGGCCGGCGCCGAAATCGTGAATCACGATCTGCAAATCGCGATCAACTTGAACGATATCGTTCCGGGCGACTCGGTCGAAATTCGCGGCACCAACCAGCCCAACGGCTCCGTCCTGGCCAACCGCGTCCGACTGCGCGTTACCGACGGCGCCGAGGATGCTGATGTCGAATTTAAGGGCGCGATCACCTCCATCGACTACACCGGCAGCGCACTGACTGTCAGCGGCCGCAGCGAGACAATTGTCGTGACCAGCACCACGCAGATCTTTGCCAAGCTTGATCACAGCGAGCACTCCTTCGGCAAGCGCGGTCACGGCGAGGACGACGGTTTCGTTGCCGGCCGGGATACCGCGATTGCCTTCACCTCGCTCCAGGTTGGCGATTCGGTGGAAGTTCACGCTGACATCGTGAATGCGACGACTCTGCGCGCGGTAACGATCGAAGTTGAGGACTTCCTGTTCGGCGAGCCGGTGGACGTGCAGTTCAAGGCGGCGATCGCTGCGATCGATGCCGGTAGCCGCACCGTGACCTTCGTCGGCCAGTCGTGGCAGGGCACGGTCAGCGCAACCGCCGTCCTGACCGGCCTGAACAACGAACCGCTCAGCCTTGCGGACTTTCCGATCGGGCAGTTGGTCGAAGTCAAAGGCTTCCCCGGAACCGGCACTGAGTTGACGATCGTGCGGATGCACAAGGAAGACAATATTTAGGTGGTGAAAGCAGGGAAGAGCCGCAGTTTGGATGCGGCATCGACAGGCGCTCCGGACTCCGGGGCGCCTGTTTCGTTGCCCGTGATCGACTGTGAATGGGTGTGCTGCTTCGTTACAAGCCACCTCCCGAATTTCTTGACTGACACCTGTACGAAATTGAAACACGTCGGCCTCTGTAGCTTCAGAGGTTTTAGCGCACCGGACTACGGCGACAACCTGAATCCGAGTCAAGTTTAGCACGCGCGTTCCCACGCGCCAGCGATGCGGCCGCCCGTCAGCGGCGGCTTGCCAAATTTGCAAATATGGACTATATTGAACCATCAACACCACATCCGAGGAGGTCAGAATGACGAAACGGCGAGGGAACCTGATCGCGACCGTGCTTGCGGTCGCCGTTTTCCTGGGCGCAGCGTCCGCCCGCGCCACGATCCACAATGTATCGGTCGGCAATTTCTTCTTTAACCCGGCCACGGTCAATGCCGTCGCCGGTGACACGGTGCGCTGGACCTGGACCGGCGGCGTCCACTCCACAACGTCCGATCCCGGCCAGGGAACCTCGTGGGATTCCGGCACTCTCAGCAGCATCGGCGCCACCTTTCAGTTCATTTTCGCCGATACCACGACACCGGGGGCTTACACCTACATCTGCACGGTGCATCCCCTCTCGATGAGCGGAACGATCAATATCGCGGCGCCGCCGACACCTCCCAAGCTCTTTACTTTTCTGCTGGACGACGACCAGGAACTTAGTTGCGCCGGCACCGGCAGCACGGCCACCGGCTGGGGACTGGCGATCCTCAATAGCGCGCAGACGCAACTCTCCATCTATGTTGAGCACAATGTCGTCGGCGCCAACGCCGGCCACATCCATTTCGGCGCCCCCTGTGTCGACGGCGGTGCCATTCGCTTCGGCTTCACCAGTGCCGCCAGCCCGATTCACAACACCTGGAATCTGACCCCGACCAACGTCGCGGAGTTGCTGGCCGGCAATCTCTACGTCAACATCCACTCACCCGCTTTCCCGAACGGCGAAATTCGCGGGCAGATCGTCCAGGCGCCGATCCAGTTTGTCTTCACGCTTGATGAAGCCCAGGCCCTGGCGGCTGCCGGCAGCAACAGCTTTGCCAATGGTCTCGGTGTCTGCGAACTCAATGCCCCGAGCACGGCGCTTGCCATCGATGTGACCCATGATGTTCCGAACACGATTGACGGCCACGTGCATTTCGGCGTGCCGGGGGTCGAGGGTGCAATTCGTTACGGCTTTGCCAATCCCCAAAGCCCGGTCAACGAAACCTGGAAT
>JADYYF010000155.1 GCA_020853795.1 Candidatus Zixiibacteriota bacterium | reverse complement strand
GGCGCCCGATCCGCTGTTGTCGGGTGATGCCGATTGCAGCAACGCGCTGTCGATTTCGGATGCGGTCTTTTTGATCAATTACATTTTTGCCGGCGGCCCGGCGCCGTGCAGCACCTGTCCGTAGATTATTGACCATTTCCAGGGGAGCGCACTACGATGCCGGAGATCAGCAATGACCTCCGGTATCCTGCTTATAGGAACAATAGGCTGGGACCGCCACAAGCAGCGGTTGACTTTCCGTAAGCGCTGACTATATTGATGTGGATAGAGTTGGCCCCGATCGGTTGAAAGTCAGCGTCGGAGTTCTTGTCGACGCGGTTCAACCGTAGTTACTTCAAAACTGACGCCCGCCATTGGCGGCGTCTGACCGCGATACCACTTCCGGGAGGCAGACCGCTCTATTGCGATCGATCACGACCCGATCCGGTTGGCGACAACCAGAAGGAAGCAAGCATGTTCAAGTCCTCTCCGTTGATGTGCACGTTGATATTATTGTTGGCGCTGGTTGAATTCGTTCCCGCGCGGGAACGACAGGCGGTGCGCATCATGCCGTTGGGGGATTCGATTACCTGGGATATCACGTTTGGTGACACGCGACCGGATGGTTTACGCACGGGCTACCGGCAGCCGCTGTGGCTGGCGTTGCAGGCGGAGGGATTCGACGTGGATTTTGTCGGGAGCCTGGTTGCCGGGCAGGACGCCGTACCGGCGTTTGATCCGGACAACGAAGGACACCCGGGCTGGACCGATGCGCAGATTGCCGCGAATATTTACAACTGGCTGACGCTGAACCCCGCCGACGTAATTCTACTGCATATCGGCACCAACGGTCTGGACAGCAGCCCCAGTGACGTGGCCAATATTCTCAACGAAGTCGACCGCTTCGAGGCCGATCACGACTTGACAATCACCGTATTCGTGGCGCGGATCATCCAGCGCGTGCCGTACAGCTCGACCACGACGCAGTTCAATGACAACGTCGAGACGATGGTGGCGCAGCGCGTTCTCAATCAGGGGGACCGGCTGGTGTCGGTGGATATGGAGGACGGGGCGGGGCTGATCTACGAGATCGACACTTCAGCGCAGGTCGGGGACATGTACGATTATTTGCATCCCAACTCGAAGGGCTATGCAAAGATGGCGGCGGAATGGTTTTCGCATCTGCAGCCGTTCCTGCGGGCGGGGAATTGTCCGGCACACACGATTCACCACTGGCGTCTGGATGAAACCGCCGGCGCTTTGTACGACGACGATGTTGCCGGCGCCGACGCGACTTGCAGTATTTGCCCGACACCCGGTGCGGGAATCATCGGCGGCGCCCAGGAATTTGCAGCGGGCAACCAAGTGACGGTGGCGGCGGATGCAAGTTTCGACTGGGCTCCGAGCGGCAGCTTCTCGGTCGAGCTGTGGTGCCGACCCAACGCCACGGCGGCGGCGGGATTGCTTGGCCGGCAGGGCAACGGCGCGTTTACCGCGTGGTCGCTCGGCATCAGCCCCGCCGGGAAGGCGGCGCTGCATCTGGAGGATTCCGGAAACTCGCTGGATCTGGAAGCGGGGACGGCGTTGGCTGCAGGGGCGTGGCAGCAGATCGCGGCAACGCGCGACGGCGTCAGCGGGATGACAAGGCTTTTCGTCAATGGAGTGCAAGCGGATTTCGGCAGCGCCGCATTCAGCCAAGGTTTCGCTTCAACAGCAGATGTGACGCTAGGATTCCTGGCCCTCGAACCGGGATCACATTTTTTAGGCCGGCTGGATGAAATCGCGGTTTGCGACAGCGTCTTGACACCGGCGGAGATTGCGGCACATTACAGTGCGGGTCTGGGCGGGCTCGGGAGTTGCGACGGTACGCCGGCGGGAGCGACGATCAACACACTGCCGGTTACGACGGGGCATGTGGGTGATGCCTACAGCTACGATGTCAATGCCGGCGGCAATCCGTCGCCGCGCTATCGGTTGCAGAGTGCGGTGGGGGGGATGACGATCGACAGCGTGAGCGGCTTGATCACCTGGACACCGATCGGCGCGGGGTCATTCAATACCAGCGTTATTGCGGCGAATTATTTCGGAGCCGATACGCAGAGTTTTGCGATCACCGTAACGCACTCACCCTCCTGTCCGCCGCAGTTGTTGCATTACTGGACGTTGGACGAGAGTTCGGGCGCGAACTACACTGATCAAATCGGTTCCACGGCGGCGACCTGCAGTAATTGTCCGGAGGCGGTGCCGGGAATCGTTAATGTGGCCAAGCAGTTTGATCGCATCAACGATGCGGTCAGTGTGGACAATGACGGCTCGTTAAGCTGGGGTGCGGCGGAAAGCTACACTTTCGAATTTTGGATGAACAAGAGCACGGGTTGTGCCGGGACGGCGCAGGCGAACAACGAGGTGATCATTGGACGGGCCGGCGCGGGCTGGTGGATCGGGATCATGTGCGAGGCGGGCGGGAATGTCGGGCGACTGCGCTGCTATTTTCAGGGGACGGACATCTACAGCACGATGAGTCTGACCGACGGCGAGTGGCATCACATTGTCTTTGTGCGCGACAACACGGCGGGAGCGTGGCGGCTATACATCGACGGGGTATTGAATCGCAATGTTTCCGGCAGCGGGCTGAATCTGACCGCCTCCGATGTACTGACTTTGGGCTGGTTCAACGGACCGGACCCGGGGAAGTATCGCTTCGGCGGTGTGCTGGACGAGGTTGCGATTTATGATGCCGCCTTGCCGGCGCTGGTCATCGAGCAACACTACAATCTCGGCATGGGCGCGACATACTGCTTCACTTGCGGCGACATTGATGCGAACGGCAGTGTCACGATTTCCGATGCGGTGTACTTGATCAATTTCATCTTCGCTGGTGGAGCGCCGCCGCTCTCGTCGACGGCGGCGGATGTTGACTGCAGCGGATTTGTGACGATTTCGGATGCGGTGTACCTGATCACCTACATCTTTGCGGGCGGAGCCGGGCCGTGTGCCGCGTGCCCGTAAGTCGTTAATTCGTCGACAGTTCGGTCGGTGGTGCGGTGTCGACGGGAAACGTCGACGAGTTTGGCATTGACAAATTGATATCAGGGTCTATATTATTATCACTGCAGCGGTCCTTACCAGTCCGTTCAATTCTCGGGCGGATTCCTGTCGAAGCTGAAACAGCAATAGTCCGACAATCGCTGGTTGCGGTTGTTCGGCCCCAGTGGGCGTAATGCTTCAATTGTGCGCGACTGCCGTGGCAGCGCCGGAGATTTGAAATGCATTTCGCGTAGCGCCGATCGTATTGAGGCGGCGGACGCGAAAGGAATGCCAGTATGAGTTTCAGCGAGACTGCGTCACATTCTGATAAAATGGGTTTGGGGCCTTTAACATCAAAGGAGGCAACAAGAGCGAAAGCTCGTTAAAGAATTTCACCACATCATTACTGCAGGGCACCGACGGTCCAGAAGCTGTCGGATTCTTAGACGCGGCGGGCAGGCCAGTTGCGGGTTGAAATCAGCTGCCCCGGCGCCAGCGGCGCGGGCACGTTAGACCGGCAATAATCCTCATCTCGATCTTCATCTCTCCGCCACACACTAACCTTTGCTGGAGGAAACGATGCGATCATTGATTACGATGAATCGAATTGTCTTGTTGCTGATGCTGGCGACGGTAGGCTGGGTTTTGGCCGCGCCGACAGCGCTGCTGGGGCAGCCGGCGAATTGTCCGCCGGGCATGACGCACTACTGGAAGCTGGACGAGACGGCGGGCGGGCCGTACGACGATTACTATGGGACCAACGACGCGACCTGTACCAACTGCCCGGCCGGTGTCGCCGGTGAGGTAAGCGGCGCACAGGATTTTGACGGCAGCAACGACCGAATCGACGTGCCGGACGACGGGACGTTTGACTGGTCGGCAACGGCCAGTTTCACGATTGAATTCTGGATGAAGTCGGCGGGTTGTGTTTGCACTCAAGCCGGCTTCGACTGCAACCAAGTCATCGTTGGGCGTGCGACGGCGGTCAACGCCTGGTGGATCGGTTTGAACTGCCAGACCAACGGCAATGTCGGCAAGTTGCGCTGCTACCTGGGCGCCAGTGCCGACTTCTACAGCACAGCATACGTCGACGACGACCAGTGGCATCATATCGTCTACCAGTTTGACCAGCCGGCGGGGCAATACCGGCTGTATATCGACGGTGTGCTGGACAACAGCATCAGCGCGGCTGGACTGGATCGCAGCGGCAGCGGGCCGTTGCAGGTGGGCTATTACTCCACGAACTACCAGTACTACGGCATTCTGGATGAATTGGCGTTGTACAACGCCGTCCTGGGTGAAGACGAGATCAGCGGTCACTTTGCCGGCGGCAGCAGCGGCATCGGTTATTGCGATGTCAGCGCGGCGCCGACGATCATTTCGACACCGGTGACGGCTGCGACGGTTGCGGAGGCCTACAGCTATGATGTGAATGCCGCGGGTGTGCCGGCCCCGACGTTTGCGCTCCTGACCGCACCGTCCGGGATGACGATTGATGCCAACAGCGGGGTGATCAGCTGGCTTCCGACGACCACCGGCAACTTCGCGGTGGAAGTGCAAGCCGTCAACAGCGAGGGGAGCGACACCCAGCCCTTCACGATTGCCGTGGCGCCGGTGCGAGTTTGCACACCGGAATTGACGCACTATTGGATGCTGGACGAGACAGTCGCGTCGCTCTACGACGACTATCAAGGCGGGCACGACGCGCACTGCGGCAACTGCCCGACGCCGGTAGCGGGTCAGGTTGGCGGGGCACAGGCGCTCGACCGCGTCGACGACGGCCTGAACGTCTTTGACGACGGCAGTTTCGACTGGGGCGCGACGCAAAGCTTCACGATCGAATTTTGGATGAACGAGACGGCCGTCTGCGACGGGACAACGCAACCGGACAACGAGGTGATCGTCGGCCGTTCGGGCGCGGGCTGGTGGATCGGGGTCAATTGCGAGAGCCCGCTGCCGACCCAGAAAATTCGCGCCTATCTGCAGGGAACGCAGTTGTTTTCAACGACAGTGGTGAATGACGGCGGCTGGCACCATGTGGTGTTCGTCCACGACGCGAGCGCCGGCAGCTACACGCTGTATGTCGACAGCGTTGCGGAAGCGTCGCTGGCGACGGCCGGCAATAACCTGGTGGGGGCCGATTCGCTGACCATCGGGTATTTCAACGGCCCGGATGTTGGCCGGTACCGCTATGGCGGCACCATCGACGAACTGGCGTTTTACAACGCGGCGCTGCCGGAGCAGACAATCCGCACCCATTACAACCATGGCTTTGGCGGCCGCTATTGCTATGTGTGCGGCGACGCCGATGCCAGCGGCGCGACCACGATTTCCGACGTGGTTTACCTGATCAATTTCATTTTTGCAGGTGGGGAACCGCCGGCACCGCTGTTGGCGGGAGATGCCGACTGCAACGGGTTCATCACGATTTCCGACGCGGTCTACCTGGTCAATTTCATTTTCAGCGGCGGTCCGGCGCCGTGCGCCAACTGCCCATAAGGAATTTGAAGGCCGGGAGGCCGACGAGTGCCTCCCGGCCGGTGATTTGATTGCGATTGCGAGCTGATGGAGAGGAGAGATCAATGAACTTTGTTAAATGGAAGATGCGCATGCGCGGCAGCGGGTGTCTGGCCGGAGTCATCGTAGTGATGCTGGCAGCGACCATGCCGCTGCAGGCGCAGCCCTCCGGCTGTCCGACCGGCATGACGCACTACTGGAAGCTGGACGAGACTTCGGGCGGGCCGTACGATGATTACTACGGGACCAATAACGCGACCTGTACCAACTGCCCGACCGGCGTCACCGGCAAGCTTAACGGTGCGCAGGATTTTGACGGCACCAACGACCGCATCGACGTGCCCGACGACGGGACGTTCGACTGGTCGGCGACGACCAGTTTCACGATTGAATTCTGGATGAAGTCGGCGGGATGTGTCTGTACCGAAGCCGGCTTCAACTGCAACCAGGTGATTGTTGGGCGCGCGACGGCTGCCAACGCCTGGTGGATCGGCTTGAACTGCCAGACCAACGGCAATGTGGGCAAGCTGCGCTGCTACCTGAGCGCGAGTGCCGACTTTTACAGTACAGCCTATGTCAATGATGAAGTCTGGCACCATATCGTGTACCAGTATGATCAGCCGGCGGGACAGTACCGACTCTATATCGATGGCGCCCTCGATAAGAGCATCAGCGCGGGCGGACTGGACCGCAACGGCAGTGGGCCGCTGCAAGTGGGCTACTACTCGACCGCATATCAGTATGCCGGAAATCTGGACGAGCTGGCGCTGTACACCGCTGTCCTGCCTTTGACTGATATCCAGGCACACTACAATTCGGGAAGCGGTCAGTCGTATTGCAGCGGCAATCAGCCGCCAGTGGTGAGCGATATCCCCGATCAGACGATCAACGAGGGACAGTCGTTCACGACGATTACGCTGGATGACTATGTCAGCGATCCGGATCACACGGATGCGCAGATGACCTGGACCTATTCGGGGAATACCGATTTGACGGTGAATATCGACGGCAATCGGGTTGCCACAGTTACGACGCCCAATAGCGAATGGTCAGGAGCGGAGACGATTACGTTCAAAGCGACGGATCCGGGAAGTTTGTATGATTCGGATGCGGCGACGTTCACCGTAACGGCGGTCAACGACGCGCCGGTAGTGAGCGACATCCCCGATCAGACGATCAACGAGGGACAGTCGTTCACGACGATTTCGCTGGATGACTATGTCAGCGATCCGGACCACACGGATGCGCAGATGACCTGGACATACTCGGGGAACAGCGCGTTGACGGTGAGCATTGACGGGAGTCGCATTGCCACGATTACGACGCCCAATAGCGAGTGGTCGGGAGCGGAGACGATTACGTTCACGGCGACTGATCCGGGAAGCTTGTTTGACTCCGATGCGGCGACGTTCACTGTTACGGCGGTCAACGACGCGCCGGTGGTGAGCGATATCCCCGATCAGACGATTAGTGAAGGACAGTCATTTACTACGATCACTTTGGATAATTATGTCAGCGATCCGGACAACACGGATGCGCAGATGACCTGGACATACTCGGGCAACAGCGCGTTGACGGTGAGCATTGACGGGAATCGCATTGCCACGATCACGACGCCCAACAGCGAGTGGTCAGGGGCGGAGACGATCACGTTCACGGCGACTGACCCGGGAAGTTTGTTTGACTCCGATGCGGCGACGTTTACGGTCACGGCGGTGAATGATGCGCCGGTGGTGAGCGACATCCCCGATCAGACGATTAGTGAAGGACAGTCATTTACTACAATCACTTTGGATAATTATGTCAGCGATCCGGACCACACGGATGCGCAGATGACCTGGACATACTCGGGCAACAGCGCGTTGACGGTGAGCATTGACGGGAATCGCATTGCCACGATCACGACGCCCAATAGCGAATGGTCAGGAGCGGAGACGATCACGTTCACGGCGACTGACCTGGGAAGTTTGTTTGACTCCGATGCGGCGACGTTCACTGTAACGGCGGTCAACGACGCGCCGGTAGTGAGCGACATCCCCGATCAGACGATTAGTGAAGGACAGTCATTTACTACGATCACTTTGGACAACTATGTCAGCGATCCGGACCACACGGATGCGCAGATGACCTGGACGTATTCAGGGAATACCGATTTGACGGTGAGCATCGATGGCAATCGGGTTGCGACGATCCTCACGCCGTCACCGACCTGGACTGGCAGCGAGACGATTACGTTCACGGCGACTGATCCGGGATCGGCCTTTGACAGTGATGATGCCGTATTCACGGTGCTGACGGAGGGATGTTCGCCGAGCATGATCCACTACTGGCAGTTGGAGGAGGCCGGCTCGCCGTACAGCGACAGCTATGGAACAATCGATGCGACTTGCACGAATTGCCCGACCCAGGTTGCTGGACTGGTCGGGAATGCGCAGGAATTCGACCGCCTGACAGATCAAGTGATGGTGGCGGACGATGCCAGTTTAGACTGGGGGGTGACTTCGAGCTACACCGTCGAATTTTGGATTAAGAAGTCGATTGGCTGCGCCGGGTTGGCACAGGGCAACAACGAAGTCGTTGTGGGCCGGTCGGGCGGCGGCTGGTGGATCGGCGTGATGTGCGAAGCAGGTGCGAATCAGACGAGGGTGCGCGCCTATTTCGGCGGCGTCGATATGTACAGCAGCACGTCGGTCACCGACGGCGAGTGGCACTTGGTGGCGTTCGTTCGCGACAACGCGGCCGGGCAGTGGCGACTTTACGTTGACGGTCAACCCGAGGCGACACAGACCTCGGCAGGCCGGAATTTGGCGGCGAGCGATCCGTTGAGCATTGGCTGGTTCAACGGGCCCGATCCGGGCAAGTACAAATTGGGTGGAATCCTGGATGAGCTGGCGCTGTACAGCGGCGTGCTGTCGCCGGCGGAGATTCTCAACCACTACAATCTCGGTCAAAGCGGGCTCGGATATTGCGAAGTTGGCGTGGCGCCGCAGATTACATCGACACCGCTCACGACTGCGCTCGGCAACCGCGATTATAGCTATACGGTTACGGCCACGGGCACGCCAATGCCGGTGTTCTCACTGACGACGGCGCCAGCGGGGATGACGATCGACTCGCTCAGCGGCGCGATCGCGTGGATTCCGGCGGCGCTCGGGGAATTTCCGGTCGAAGTCACGGCGACGAATTCAGTCGGTTCGGCGAGTCAGCCTTTCACGATTACGGTTTCGGCACTGGCGCCTCTGATCACCTCCACTCCGGTTACCACGATTGTCGGGGGGGAGGAGTACGAATATGATGTCGACGCCAGTGCCGATCCGGCTCCGAGCTTCTGGCTGTACGCGCCGTCGCCGTATGTGTTGCCGCCGGGAATTACGATCAATCCGACGACGGGGCTGGTGCATTGGGCGCATGCCGCGCCGGGCAGCTACGGTCTGGCAGTCCAGGCTTTCAACGCGGTTGGCGCCGACACGCAGTTTTATGTGCTCACGGTGGATCCGGTGAGACCGCAGATCACCTCGACGCCGATTTTCAACGGTCGGACGGGCACCCTGTATACCTACAACGTCGAGGCCACGGGCATCCCGGCGCCGCTCTTCTATCTTGATACCGCGCCGAGCGGGATGAGCATCGATTCGGTGAGCGGCATGATCTCGTGGTTGCCACAGACGACGGGGAGCCATCCGGTGGTGGTACGGGCGAGCAATTCGGGCGGCGAGGATACGCAGTCGTATGCCGTGTCGATCGCGCTCGGATTGACGGAATGCCCGAGCTCGCTGCAGCACTACTGGCGGCTGAATGAAGCATCGGGTCTGAGCTACGCTGATTTTCTGAACCGGACTGCCGCCTGGTGCGCGGGTTCGTGTCCGACGGCGGTGGCCGGCGTGGTCGACGGCGCGCAACGCTTCGGCGGTAACAATGTCGGCCTGACGGTAGCGCAGGACGGTTCGTTCGATTGGCGCGGGACGGACGAATTTACGATGGAATTTTGGATGAAGCGTGATAGTGCCCCCGCGATTGACTCCAATGAAGCCATGCTTGGTCGGTGGGGACCGCAGTGGTGGATTGGAGTCAATCACGACGGGGCGCCTGCGGATATCGGCAAGTTGCGCTGGTGCAACAACGGCCAAAGTGTGCTCAGCGCGGCGGCGGTTAACGACGGACTGTGGCATCACATTGCGGTGCGGCGTAAGGCGGGTGTTATCGAGGTTTACCTTGACACCCAACTGGCCGCGACCCAGACAAACGGCTTTGATTTGACCGCACCGGATCCGCTGACGTTCGGTTATTTAAACACGGGCAGCGGCGTTCTGGGATTCTTGCGTTTCCGGGGCGCGCTGGATGAAGTGGCGGTCTACAGCGAGGCGCTGGATCTCGCGGTGCTGTCGGCGCACTACCAGGGCGGTTTGGGCCGGCGCTACTGCGAGCGATGCGGCGATCCGGATGCCAACGGTGCGTGGTCGATTTCGGATGCCGTCTACCTGATCAACTATATTTTTGCCGGCGGATCGGCGCCGTTGCCGCTGTTGACGGGCGATGCCGACTGCAGCGACCTGGTGACGATTTCCGATTGTGTGTATATGATCAATTTCATTTTTGCGGGCGGGTCCGAACCGTGTACCACCTGCAAGTGACAACCGTAGTCGATCGACTTTCATAGTCGACGAAGCCTGATCTCTCCATTCGATCAGCGCGAGGCCGGATCTGCTGGGAAGCGGGTCCGGCTCTCTTTTGCCCCAATTTCGACTGTTTGAATTGCGGCGGAGGTCGGGTGGAAATCCGCGGTAACAAAAATGGCGTCCCCAACGGGAGTCGAACCCGTGTCGCCGCCGTGAAAGG
>JADYYF010000154.1 GCA_020853795.1 Candidatus Zixiibacteriota bacterium | reverse complement strand
GAGGGAACCGCGATCGTCAACTGCGGCGTGACATCATCGGGGTCGAGGCTCAGAAACATCTCAAGGTCGGCGGTCGTTGTCAGCCAGTCGAGGTCTGATTCAGGGATCGGACCGATCAAGGCCAGCGAGCCGAGCGAACCAGCGACCGGCGCGGAGAATTGATTTGCGCCGGCGGCGGCCTCGAAACGGAAGCCGGGGGAAAGCGGGAGACGGATGTTAGTTGTCACCAACAAACAACTGTCGTGACGGGCAACCACCTGCGCAGGAAAACGAAGTCCGGCGGATGGATCGGCGGCAGCGCGAAGATGGAGGATGGACAGAATCAGCAGCGCGGCGAGCGCCGGAACACGCATCGAGTCTCCCTTAGGCCAAAGCGATTGACACGGCCAACAGTTTATACATTTTGGGCGGGTCGGCAAAGGGCGAAATTGGCGGCACGGCGCGGGAAAGCTGTTGAAAATCGGGCCAGCGAAGGGTATTATTCAGGTTCAGTATGCTACGCTTTGTCGATCTCTGCGAAATCTATGTCCGCGCCGGTCATGGGGGGCCTGGGAAGATCAGTTTCCGGACGGAGAAATATATCCCGAAGGGGGGGCCGGACGGCGGCGACGGCGGCAAGGGGGGCGACGTGGTGTTGGCGGCGGACGCGAATCTGAATACGCTGCGCGATTTCACTTATCGCACGAAGTATATCGCCGCGGACGGCGCGCCGGGCGAAGGCGGGTTGCGATCGGGAGAGTCGGGCAAGGACTTGCGGATCAAGGTACCGCCGGGGACCCTGGTTAAGGACGCGGAGACGGAAGAGATTATCTGCGATTTGGAAGCCGACGGCGAGGAGTTTGTCATCTGTCACGGCGGCAAGGGTGGACGAGGAAACAATCATTTCAAGTCGGCAACCAATCAGACGCCGCGCCGTGCGGATTCGGGAATACCGGGCGAAGAACGGCGGGTAATCCTCGAGTTGAAATTGGTGGCGGATGTCGGACTGGTGGGGTATCCGAACGCCGGGAAATCGACATTTCTGGCGGCGGTGTCGGATGCCAGGCCGAAGATCGCCTCGTATCCGTTTACGACACTGACGCCGAATTTAGGGGTGGTGCAACTTCCCGATTACAAGACCTTCACGGTAGCGGACATTCCCGGCATTATCGAGGGAGCGAGCATAGGCAAGGGGTTGGGATATCAGTTTCTGCGGCACATTCAGCGGGTGCGGGTGTTATGCTTCATTCTGGATGCCAGCGACCCGGAACATGAAGAGCAGTTTACGGCGCTGAAGGGGGAGCTGGGGGCGTACGATCCGACGCTTCTGAATCGCGCCGAGATCGTGCTGTTGAACAAGGCCGATGCCCTGGATGCAAAGGCGCTGAAGAAGCTGGAGAAGCACAGCAATGAGGACATGTTCCTGATTTCGGCCAAAGAGAAGACGAATATCGACCGGGCAGTCAAGCGGCTGTGGGAGAAGCTGGCAGAGGTTAAGGAGGCGAACCGTGCCGGCACACGATGATGCGCGGTATTGGTGGCTGGCGCTGAACACGGTGCCGTTGATCGGCGCGGTGCGCCTGGTGGCGCTGGTGCGGAAGTTCGGATCGGCGCAGGCGGTGTTGGAGGCCCCGGATGCGCAGCTGGCGCGGGTAGAGGATGTCGGCGAGAAGGTGATCGAGGCGATCCGCCATCAGGTGGACTTTCAGCGCGCCGAGATACAGTTGGAGAAGTTGGAGAAATCGGGGGCGAAGATGCTCACGATTCTGGAAGCCGACTATCCGGAGCCGCTGAAGAGGATTTATGATCCCCCACCTTTCCTGTTTGTTCGGGGCGAACTGCGGAAGGATGATGCACAGGCGGTCGGAATTGTCGGCAGCCGGATTTGCTCGACTTACGGTCGGCAGGTGACGGAAATGCTGGCCACGGAGTTGAGCAAGGCGGGGTTGAGCATTGTGTCAGGGTTGGCGCGGGGGATTGACTCGGTGGCGCACCAGGCTGCGATAGCCTCGGGCGGGCGAACGGTGGCGGTGTTGGGGTGCGGACTGGATGTCATTTACCCACCGGAGAACAAGGGATTGTATGATGAGGTGGCGGCACACGGGGCAATTGTGACGGAATTTGAGTTCGGCCTGCGGCCAGACAAGTATAATTTCCCGAGCCGAAACCGGATCATTTCCGGACTGGCGCGGGGGGTAATTGTGGTGGAGGCCCGGCGCGGCTCGGGGGCGCTTCTGACGGCGCGGCACGCGGTGGAGCAAAATCGCGAAGTTTTTGCGGTGCCGGGAAACATCACCTCGGCAACGTCGCACGGGACGAATGAGCTCTTGAAGCAGGGTGCGGCACCGGTAACGCAAGCGGCGGATGTACTGCTGGCGTTAGGGTTGCACCCGTTGCAGAAGCGGGCGGCGGTTGCGCGGCCGACGGTGAAGTTGGCGGAGCGGGAGCAGGCGGTGTACAATCAGCTTTCCGACCAGCCGCAGTTAGTCGACAGTTTGTCGCAGGATTTGCAGCGGCCGGTGCAGGAGGTATTGTCGCTGCTGTTGAGTTTGGAGATGGCGGGTCTGGTGCGGCAACTTCCCGGCAAACTTTTTTTACGTGCGGTGTAAAAGGATTTGAACTTGGTCAGGAAAACGGTTAAGATTACGAACAAGCTCGGACTTCACGCGCGACCTTCCGCCAAGGTGGTCCAGACCGCGACTAAGTTCAAGTCAGAAATCACGTTGGAGAAGGAGGGGTTGGAGGTCAACGGGAAGTCGATCATGGGTGTGATGATGTTGGCGGCGGAGATGGGATCCGACGTAACAGTCACGGCCCAGGGCGAGGATGCAGAAGACGCGGTGCGAGCGCTCAGTGAGGTGCTCGCTTCGAAATTCGACTAACCTTCAATCTCGGATTCCCTGCCGATCCGGCAGCGCCAGCAGTTGCGAATGCCGAAAAGAACCAAGCATACAGATTCCGGAGCCGTGAGAGAGTTGCGATTGCGCGGGCTGGTTGCGTCCCCAGGGATAGCGATCGCCAAGTGCTTCAAGCATGTCAACGGGCCACACACGATCGCCAAGCGGGCCATCGCGGAGGATCAAGTTGACGCGGAGATTTCGCGGCTGAACAACGCGCTGGCGGCTGCCCGGCTTGAGATCGAACAGATTCACGCCGAGGCGGGCAGTGCCGTCGGCGAGCAGCTGGCCAAGATTTTCGAAGCGCAGTTGCTGATCCTGGAGGACGCCGCGTTTTTCCAGACGGTCTGCGATGATATCGCCAAGTTGAAGTTGAACGCCGAGTGGGTCTACAATAAGCATCTGCAGAAGACGCTCGCTTCCCTGCGCAAATCGCATGACAGTTATTTGAAGGAGATGGCCAACGACATCAACGCCACCGCGGCGAAGGTGTTCGGCTACCTGATCGGGCATCACGTCAACAAGCTGGTCAACAACAAGGGGAAGATCGCGCTGGCGGAAGATTTTTCGCCGGGCGAAGTGGTATTGATGGGCAAGTACGAGATTCCGGGATTTGCGACCTCGCTGGGCGGGGCGACTTCGCACATGGCGCTGATCGCCAAGTCGCTGTCGATTCCGGCGGTGGTCGGAATCAGCAAGTTGATGGAGCGCGTGCCGGATCAGTCGCTGGTGATTATCGACGGTGAGGCGGGTCAGGTGATCGTCAATCCGGAGAAGGCGACGCTGGAGGAATATCGCGGCGAGCAGAAGAAGCGCAAGACAGTGCTGGCACGCGAGCTGCGCGGGATCGGCAAGATCGCCGGAGCGACCAGGGACGGTCACGCCGTCGAGGTGCAGGCGAATTTGGAGATTCCGACCGAGACCGACGAAGTGCTGGCCTCCAACAAGGTCGGGGTCGGGCTGTATCGTACGGAGTTTTTCTACCTGACGCGGATGCGCTTCCCAACCGAAGAGGAGCAAACCAAGATCTACAGCGATATTGCGCGGACGTTTTTCCCCAACCAGGTAACGCTGCGGGTCTATGACCTCGGCTCGGACAAAGTGGTGGGGGATTATCTCGAGCCGGACGAGGCGAATCCGGCGCTGGGTTGGCGAGGGATCCGGCTCGATCTGGATTTACCCGAGATTTTCAAGACGCAGTTGCGCGCGATGCTGCGGGCATCGACGCTTAAGAATATCAAGATCATGCTACCGATGGTGGCTGCGACGATGGAGATTGTCAAGGCGCGGCGGGTGTTGCACGCGGCGATGAAGGAGTTGAAGGCGGAAGGGCTCGCCTACGACGAGAATATCGATCTGGGCATCATGATCGAGGTACCGTCAGCGGCGCTGATGGCGGACGAGCTGGCGCGGCACGTCTGCTTCTTCTCGATCGGGACGAACGATTTGACGCAATACACGCTGGCGGCAGACCGCACGAACAAGAAGGTGGCGGCGTTGTACCGCGAGTTGCATCCGGCGGTGCTGCGGCTGATCAAGATGACGGTTGATGCGGGCCAGCGGCATAACATCCCGGTGACGCTCTGCGGTGAATTGGCGGCGCGGTCGATCGCGATTCCGCTGCTGGTCGGCATCGGACTTCCCTGCTTCTCGGTCGTCCCGCCGCGGATCGCCAAGGTGAAGAAGATCGTGGCGATGTTGGAGTACAGCGAGTGCGCACACTTGGCCGAGCGGGTGTTGAAGTTGCCCACGACGGAGAAGGTCGAAGCCGTGCTGCGCAATTGGTTCGAAGAGCACGTCGGCAAGGAAAATCTGGAGGAATAAATGGACTGGACGCCCAAGGTCGTGGCCAAGCTGGACCCGACCAATATGTATCAGCGGGTATATGAATTCCCGCAGCAATTGCAGGCCGGTTTCAATTTGCCGGTGAATGGTGATTTGTCCGGATTCAATCCGGGGCAGTTTCGCAACATTATCGTGGCCGGGATGGGCGGATCGGCGATCGGCGGCGATTTCGCGCGCTCGTATCTGGCGAACGAATTGACGATTCCGATGTTCATCAACCGCAATTACGGGTTGCCGCGATTTGTCGGCGCCGATTCGCTGGTGATCGCGTCATCGTATTCGGGCAACACGGAGGAATCGCTGGCGGCGTTCGAGGAAGCGATGAGCCGCGGCTGCAAGATCGTGGTGGCGACGACGGGCGGCAAGTTGCTGACGATGGCGCAGGCCAACAACTGCCCGTACCTCGTGCTCCCGGGCGGATTTGAGCCGCGGGCGGCGCTGGGGTATTCGTTCGGACCGATCCTCAAGTTGATGCAGGTAATCGGATTTGTCGGGAGCCAGGAGCAGATTGTCGCCGACACGGTGGCGGCATTGACGGCGAGCGGCAAGAAACTGGCGATGAATGTGCCGACGTCCCGCAACGAAGCCAAGAGACTGGCGCAGAAGCTGAAAGACAAGATCGGGATCGTCTACGCGGGCGCGGACTACTACGACGTGGCGGCGGTGCGGTTCAAGGGGCAGATTTGCGAGAACGGCAAGCATCTGGCGTATGCCAATATTGCGCCCGAATTCAATCACAATGAGCTGGTGGGATTCGACTATCCGAAGGCGCTGGTGCGGAAACTGCACGTGATCTGGCTTACGGGGCCGGCGGATTCGAAGGGCGTCACCAACCGGGTCAAGGTGGTGGACAAGATTCTCAAGGGCAAACGCATCGCGACGATGACATTAAAGGCCAAAGGGCCGAACCGGCTGGCGGAAATCTTCTCGCTGGTACAATTCGGCGACCTGATGAGCTACTATCTGGCGCTGGTAAACAAAACCGATCCTTCGCCCGTACATGTTATCAACAAGCTGAAAACGGCGCTGGAGAAAATGAAGTGAAACAGGCCCGAGTGGCGCTCTTCACATTCCTAATCGTCCTCATAACAGCCTCAATTGCCTGCGCGCAGGCGGCGCCGGCCGCGGAGAGCGGCGGGTGGTTTCGCGCCGATCGCATCAATGCCATCGTGTTGATGGTGCTGTTTTCGGCGGCGATCATGTATTACACGCAGCGGGCCAAGCGGGGGGAGAAGTTGTTCATCCGCAAAATGGCGGGGCTGGACGCGGTGGAAGAGGCGGTCGGGCGCGCCACCGAGATGGGGCGGCCGGTGTTGTTTATTCCGGGGATCAACGAAATCGACGTGATGGACACGATCGCAGGGCTGTCGATCCTGGGGCGCGTCGCCAAGATCACGGCGCGGTATGAGACGCCGCTGGCGGTGCCGGTGCGATATCCGATGGTGATGGCGGCGGCGCAGGAAGTGGTGCAACAGGCGTACATTGCCGAGGGCCGGGGCGAATCGTACAACAAGGACACGGTGCGCTACGTCGCGGGGGAGCAGATGGCATTCACGGCGACGGTTAACGGCTACATGATGCGCGAGCGGCCGGCAGCCAACATTTTCATGGGGGCGTTCTACGCCGAATCGCTGCTGTTGGCCGAGACCGGCAACGCGGCGGGGTCAATTCAGATCGCGGGAACAGCGCAGCCGGAGCAGTTGCCGTTTTTCATTGCGGCGTGTGATTACACGCTGATGGGCGAGGAGTTGTTCGCGGCGGGAGCGTACCTGTCGCACGAGCCGCTGATGCTGGGGGGACTCAAGGGGCAGGATCTGATGAAAGTGTTGATTCTGGTTGCCATATTCGTCGGGGCGGTGCTGGTGACGCTGAATCTGGGCGGCGAGTGGCTGCAGAAGTTGTTTGAGGTGCGCTGATGAAGACGATGATTCCGGTGGCGGTGGCGTTCCTCGCGGGGATGGCGATGGTGGCGGGATTCCTGCTCAACCCGGCCAAGTTCGGCGATATTCAGGACACACTGCTGCAGTGGACATCGATCATCGGCGGCTTCACGCTGCTATTGGGGGTGGTGTCGCTGGTGCGGGTCAACTGGCGGCCGCTGATGCGGCTGGAGTCGGGCTGGTATAACAAGGCGGCGCTGCTGCTGGCGGTTTTAGTGACGGCGGTGCCGGCGATGCTGCCGGTGAGCTGGTCGACTGAGTTTGGGACGGGGGACGGGTCGATCTACGACTGGTTCTTTAACAACCTGAATGCGCCGATGATGGCGACGATGTTCGCGCTGCTGGCGTTTTATATCGCCTCGGCGGCGTTCCGGGCATTCCGGGCGCGCAACGCCGAAGCGACGCTGCTCCTGATCACGGCGATACTGGTGATGTTGTGGCGTGTGCCGATGGGCGAGTATGTGATCGGGGCGATTCACCCGGATTTGCCGCAATGGATTAACGAATACGTGATGGGGGGGATCAACGTCGCGGTGCAGCGGGCGATTATCATCGGCGCGGCGATGGGTGCGGCGACGATGGGGTTGCGGATTATTCTCGGGATCGAGCGGACGTACATGGGGGGCAGCCGATGACGTTTTGGGAGAAATTGGGCGGGCTCGACCGGCGCTGGGTCTATCTGCTGGTGGCGATCACGGTCATGATTCCGGTGATCTTCCCGGTGGAGCTGCCGATGGCGGTGACGCCGGAGGCACGGAAGTTGTATGACGCGGTCGAGGCACTGCCGGACAGCTCAGTGGTGATGCTGACGTTTGACTACTACGCCTCGGCGACGCCGGAGACGCTGCCGGTAT
>JADYYF010000153.1 GCA_020853795.1 Candidatus Zixiibacteriota bacterium | reverse complement strand
GAACGACATTGGCAACGCTTTTGCCGGTATTGAGCAATACGCTCGCTTCCTCCAACGGGATCATGTAAGGCGAGTTTTCGTCGCGCGCCGAAAGCGCCCCCAAAGTCAATTTGCCGGAGCGAGCGGTCAACTTGGCGGCGAACTGCGGGTCATTGATCATGCGCGTATAGAAGGAGTTGAACAATGTTCGGAAGATATCACTGCCTTCCTGGAAGAACGGCCGACGTTCGGGGTAGAAGAGGGAGATCGTGGAATTGACGTCGATTTGGGCGACGTCCGACTCGATCTGGCTAAAATCCGGATTGTAACTTCCTTCGGCAACCACGCTCGAAGAGATGGAATACTTGGCACCCACGGAGAATTCTCCGTCGATCTTGCGGTTGTCGAAGCCGGAATTGGGATTGCGAAACTCACTCAGTTCTCCGGTTTGGTGTGTGACTACCGACGGCATGAGTGCCAAGCCGCGGCCGGGACTAACGTTCGAGATTCCGTCCAGGCTGCCCCACTGGCAAACCCAGCACTGCTCATTGCGGTCGTAAGCCGCCCAGGAATATTGTCGATAGGCTTCACGCGGGTGAATCCGCCAGAAGTCAACGCGCCACTGCTGGACCGCTTTCTCCGGAAAACGCAGACTGGAGAATGGTATTGCCATCTCGACCTGATAGCCGGAATCGGTGACTGCAGCCGCTGACTCCCAGATCAGGTCAAAGCCGGTGTCTTCTTGCTGATGCGCACCGGCGCCAACACCGGTCCAGAGAGCATCCTTTTGAACACCATAGGCATTGACGAACAGCTCGTATGCCCAGGCGGCCTCGCCGTAAGTGTCGAGAAAGACGACCACGGCATCATTGCCGCCAAATTGGTCGCGCTGGGTCATTGAGGCGCGAATCGTTGACGGATCGTCATGGCAAATGAAGGCGACATAGAGCTGATTGTTGTCGTAGGTCACCAGGGCCTTGGTCTCGACCGGCGGTTGGGTCTTGTCCCCCGGTTGCCGTTCACAGAAATTGGTAACCTGCGCGGCGCCAGACCAAGCCGATTCATCTAATCGGCCATCGACCGAGATGGTGCCGGCTCGCGGTGAAATCGACATCTGCGGCTTGAAGTTGGGAGTGAAGGACTGGGCGCAGATCGCGGTCGTGAAGGCAACCATCAATAATGTGAGAAGAACAATTTCCCGATGCCGGGATGAGAGGACGATTTCCGACAAACACATGCACCATTTCGGCATAGCAACTCGCAGTTTTGGAATTATGGTCGGGGAGAGGACGCGTCCCGACGACCGCCTTTAGGCGACACGGATGGCTGGAAGTCGCCGCTTGATTGCCCACCGGTTAGGCTATACGAAAGATGTGAGAGAAAAGTTTCGTCGCCACCTGCGACGTGAGCGAATGTGGAGAACCAGAGCCGTTTGCGGACAATCTTACCCGTGGATCAGTGGACACGCGCAGAAAGAGTCTGCAATGCCTGCAAAGTAATGACGCCGCTACTTCTTCACACGCTGATAGTAGCCGGCAAACGTCGTCATCCAGTTGTCGCCACCATCGCGCGACTGCTGAATAACCATGTCGACCCGGTCAGCCGAGCGCGGTGTAATGGTCGAGCGGTCGAGAATCGTGCCGCCGTCCGGGGCGGGCAATTCGCAAAGAAAGCGCACGCCGCCATCATCGGAGCGCGCAGCCATCACTTTCTCCTTAAGTCCGCCTAGAGCTGGAGCCGCGCCGGTCACCCAGATCATCTTCCATTCGCCGGTGATGTTGTTGAAGTAAAAGAGATTGACACCGACGAAGCCGTCATTCTGCTCGAAGCGCTCCTCGAGGGCGCAGCCGTTAACTAGCTTCTCGATGCGGCTGGTGCCGATCGGCTGGTTCTCGTTGACGAAGACCTCCCAATCACCAAGCCAGAAGTCGAGCACCCTATAGGTGGATTCGTACTCGCACGGACGGGCGTTCTGATCGGCCAGTTCGAGCACTTTAGCAAAGCGTTCATCCAGGCGCAGAGCAGCAAAGACCGTGTCGGACTTGAGAATCTCAACGCGACTGAACCCGGCCTCCAGCGCCTGCGCCAGCCAGGTAAAGGCTTTCTCGGAGTCGCGCATTTGGGCATAGGCTGAGGCCAGATTGTAGCGGACTGCCTGAGTCCGGTAATCGCGGGCCTCGACCTTCTCCCAAGTGGCGGCGGCTTTTCGATACTCCCTCATCATGTAGTAGGCTTGTCCCAGCAGGAAGGCGGCCTGAGTCTGGCTTGTGTCCTGCTTGACAATATCCTCGAAGACCGAAGCGGCTTGCGGCCACTTCTCCTGCTGCAACAGCGCAGCGCCCTGAGCAAACAAGCTGTCGAGATTCGCAGCGGCGGCGGCAGTCGCGCTTGATCGGGTCAGCAGCAGGAGCGCGAGGATCGGCAAAGACTTCAACGCAGAATTAACGTTAGATTTCATAGCTCATCCGGGGCTCAGTCTTGATCATGATAGCCGTCAATTTCACGATCATTGTACACCCGAAAGCCGACAACGGCAAACGGCTAATTTGACTTGTGCATGCAATTGTCTTTTCACGACGATCGCCAACTTCCTATATTTGAGCGATGAGACGGCGCGGAATTCTGATCAGTTTTGAGGGAATCGACGGTTCCGGCAAGTCCACCCAGGCGCGGCTGCTCTATGATCACTTGCGCAAGCAACGGCGGAAGGTGCTCTTCCTGCGCGAGCCGGGCGGCACGGCGGTGTCGGAAGCCGTGCGCGCGATCCTGCTCGATACACGCCACAAGCAATTGAGTGTGCGGGCGGAACTGCTGTTGTTCCTGGCGGCACGAGCTCAACTCGTTGATCAAGTGATTGTCCCGGCGCTGAGGGCGGGAACGATTGTGATTACCGATCGTTTCTCCGACTCAACTTTCGCGTATCAAATTTTCGGGCGCGGTCTGCCGGATCAGATCGTGCGGCGCATGAACGCTTTTGCCGCCGACCAAATTCGTCCCGACCTGACGTTCCTGGTTGATCTGGAAGTAGGCGCTGCGCGCGGTCGCCTCAAGCAGACCAAGGACCGCATGGAGTCTTCGGCGGTCAAGTTTCACCGGGCGGTCCGCCGGGGATTTCTCGCGATCGCCAGAGCAGAACCGCGCCGGGTCAGAGTGCTTGACGGTCGACTCAGCCCGGAGGCGGTCTTTGAATCGGTTCGGGTCGACACGACAGCTCTGCTCAAGAGGAGAGGATTTGCACCGAGCAAACTCGGCACGAAGTGAACTGCCGCTCAGTTTTCTGTTCTTCGGCCTTACGGCGGTGCTGACACTGGGGGCGATATCGCTGTGCATCAACGACTCGCTCTTTCGCACGATGGTCGCGCTGGCACGCCAGTCGGACTTGTTGGCGCAGCGTTACTGCGGTGAGGTGACTCCGGAACAGGTCTTCGCCGATGCCTGGCGCGGTATGCAACAGGCGATTCCATTTCGCGTTGAGTTGGTCGACGAGCCCGGAGGGGTCGGCGCTGCAACGCCCCCATTCGACTGGGGGTTGACGCTGACGCCGCTCGATTCGACAATCAAAGTGATGGCCGTAGCGCAGACGTCGCCGTTTCAAGGTGCACTGCAGCCCGATGATGAGATCATTGCCGTGGACGCGATTCAGGCCGCAGCGCCGATCAAGTTTGCCGAGTACCTGAGCGAACGAGAAAGCACCTACGTGATGCTGCATATCCGTCGCAAGGCGGCCCTGGACAGCGTGCAGGTGCTGCTGGCACCGATGCGCGGAGTCGAGACGCTTCAGGTCGATACGATCGGCGCCTGGCTCTACGTCGGAGTGCGCGGCCTGTCGCGCGAAGCCGGCAGTGCACTCCGACGCAGGATTGACGAACAACGTCGATCGCAATACAGCGGAATGGTTGTCGATTTGCGGCGGCTGCGGAGCAGCGCTTACAACGAGATTTCCGATCTGAACACCATTATATGCGAAGCAGCGGCAAACATGCCGTTGGTCGCGCTGATCGACGGCAACACTGTCGGCGCCGGCGAGCGGCTGGCGATGCAGTTGCGCGAGGAATGCGGTGCGCGACTCATCGGCGCCCCGACCGCCGGCATCAACTCGCAGTTCGAGGAATTGCGCCTCCGCTCGGGGAAACGCCTGTTGGTTTCGATCAACGAGAGAGTTCTGCCGGAACTTGAGTTCACTGATACGCTCGGAGCCGCCGTCGATGCGATTCGCAAATTTGCCGAGCGACAGCGCGAGAATGCCGTTTTGCCCGATATTGAGTGTCGAGAGCAGCGCCTCTCGCCGTTGACCTTTGAACTGGTTCATCGCGGACTGATCGTAGAATTCGTCGCGGCGCAGGCAGATCAGCCGTTTCCGGCGCCGGAAAACGAAGCGAGAATATGGTCAGAGTTTCTGGCCTTCCTGGAGCGGCGGCAGTTCCACTTTGACCCGCTTGGCGATGCGCTCAACGACCTGGAAGTGCATGAGGCAACTCCGGAAATGCGACCCGTGATCCGCCGTTTGCGTTACCTCAGAGGGCAAGTCGAGCCGAACGATTGGGGAGAGTACCGCGACGAGATCTTGCGCCAGATCCTGGAAACGTGGTATCGCGTTCGGGTCAGTGTTGCCCCGGCGCCGCCGGCACTGCGGCTACGCTTCTCCGATGCCTGCCTCGCCGAAGCCATCATGTACTTGCAGGGTGCGCGATGACGCAGCCGCTGCTGATTTTCGCGCTCGCGGTTGGAGTCGGCGGACTGTCGTCGCTGCTCGGCATCGGTGGTGGCATATTGCTGGTGCCGATTTTCACATTGATCCTCAAGCTGCCTATTCATCAGGCCATTGCGCTCTCGCTGTGTTGTGTGATGGCAACGTCGGTGACTGCGGCGACTAAGTATCTGTCGAAAAACTTGATCGACCTGAAGGCGGTGCTGCTGCTGGAGACCACAACTATCGTCGGGTCGTATCTGGCGGGCAAAATGGCGGGGCTCGTGCCGGAAGGTATCATCTCGATTATCTTCTCTGTGCTCATGATCGCTTCCGCCGTCGTAATGCTGCTGGGTCGGCACGAAGCCAAACCGAAAGACGACGCAGTCGGTACCGGCTATCCGCTGGCGTTGGGTGTCTCGGTATTTGCCGGCGGTTTGGTTGGATTGCTCGGCATCGGCGGCGGGATCGTAAAAGTTCCGATCATGCAACTAACTTTGGGTAAGTCGGTTAAGGAAGCGGTGGCGGCCTCGTCGATGATGATCGGCATCAGCGCGGCGGTGGCCGTGATCCCTTATATGAGCCGCGGTGATGTCCCGCTCGACTGGGTGCCGTTCGCAACTTTGGGCACGGCGCTGGGCGCATTCGCGGGGTCAAATCTGTTTCACAAGATCGAGTCGCTTTACATAAAGCTGCTGTTTACGGCAGTGCTGTTGTACACGGCAATCAGCATGATTATTGAGGGCTTACGCCGATGACGGGCTGGCGCGATTTCGACCGATTCATGGCAGTGACTTATCGGGTCATCCTGATCGTTATGATCGTTGCGCTGGTGGCTGCCGGTATCGTGGCGTTTACCGGTGGTGAGCGCAAGACTTTGTTGCAGACGGCACTGATACAAGTCTACCTGCTGGCGATTCCGTCGGCCTTGTTGGCCTATGCGCTGAACGCCCTGCGGCGCAAGGCATTGCTGCCGGGATTGACGGCTCTCTCGCTTGTTGTGATCTGGGGGGCGTTTCGGTTAATCGGATGACTACCGGGCGTGGACTCCGAGTGTTTACGGATTTTGACGGCACGATTTCCGCCAAAGATGTCGGTGCCTCGCTCTTCAATCATTTCTCCGGCAGGCGCAATTCCGGCACGGTTAAACTATGGATCGAGCAGAAGATCACCTCCCGGGAATGCCTGTGGCGGGAGTGTCACTATATCGCTTCGACGCGCGAAGAAATGATCGCCGCGTTGCACCGAATCGAGGTTGAGCGCGGATTTGGAGAGTTTGTGGCGTTGTTGGCCAGACATGAGATACCGCTGCACATCGTTTCCGACGGTCTCGACTTCTACATCGAAGCCTTCTTGAGTAGAGCGGGTTTCGCCGGATTGGACATTCATTCCAACCGCGCTCATTTCATCAACGGCGGCATCATTCCGACTTTCCCTTATTTCACTCGTGGCTGCGGCTTCTGCGGTACCTGCAAGGGCGAGCGGGTGCGCACGCTGAGGCAGGAGGGTGAAACCACGGTTTACATCGGCGATGGATTTTCCGATCGGTGTGCCGTCGGAGTGGCCGACATCCTGTTTGCGCGCGACGATCTGGTTCAAGTGGCGCGGGAAAAATCGGTTGACTGGCTGGGATTCGCTGACTTTTATGATATTATCGAGTATTTTGAGAACAATCTGCTGCAGTGCAGGACGGAAGAGGAATTGCGATAGAAAATGAAGACAGTGATCATGGCCGGCGGGTTCGGCACTCGATTGCGACCACTGACGCAAAGTCTGCCCAAGCCGATGGTGCCGGTAGCCAATCTGCCGATGCTGCATCACATCGTCAACCTGCTGAAGAAGCACGGCCTGCGGGACTACGTCACGCTGCTCTATTTCCAGCCGGAGGAGATACAGAACTACTTCCACGACGGCACGGAGTTGGGCGTCACGATGAAATACCTGCTGGCCGAGGACGATCTTGGTACGGCCGGCGCCGTCAAGAACGCCGAAGAACTTTACCACGGCAATCGCGTGCTGGTCATCTCCGGTGATGTTCTGACCGATTTTGATCTCACGGCTGCGATCAGCTATCACGAGTCGAAGCAGGCCGAAGCCACGATTGTTCTGACGCGGATGGAGAATCCGCTCGCCTACGGCGTGGTGATTACCGATACGGACGGCCGGATATCGCGGTTCCTGGAAAAGCCGACGTGGGGGGAGGTGTTTTCCGATACGATCAATACCGGCATCTACATTCTCGAACCTCAGGTCTTCGAGCGGATCCCCAAGGGCAAGAGCTTTGATTTCTCGCAGAACCTGTTCCCGGCAATGCTCAAGGAGGGCGCGCGATTGTTCGGCTACGTTGCCGAAGGATATTGGCGCGATATCGGGAATCTGTCGGAGTACCAGAAGGCGCATCTGGATATCCTGCAGGAAAAGGTCGGCATCGAAACCAGTTACAACAAACTGCATCGGGAGAACGCCACCGTCTGGATCAGTCGCGATTTCCACGTCGACGAACATGCGCGATTGGCCGGCGCGGTGATTGTCGGCGACGGCGCCACCATCGAGGCGGGAGCAGCGATCAGCAATTCCGTGATCGGCGATCGCTGCCGGATCGCCGGTGAGGCCGTGATCGAGAATTCTGTGATCTGGCATGACACGACGGTGGGGTCCGGCGCTCACATTTCCCAAGCCATCGTCTGCAACCACGTCACGGTCGAGGACAAGGTCAATATCAATGAGGAGGCCGTGATCAGCGACCACGTGAAGCTGCGGAGCGGTGCCACGGTCAAGTCGAACTGCAAGATCTGGCCGGGCAAGGAAGTTGAAGCCGGAGCGACAGTCTCGTCGTCGCTGATCTGGGGCGAGAAATGGAACCGCGAACTGTTTTCCGATTCCAAGGTTTCCGGCCTCGGCAATATTGAGATCACCCCAGAATTCGCCGCCAAGCTGGGAGCCGCTTTCGGCGCAACGCTGGCACGCAATCAATCGATCGTCGTCAGCCGCGGTGCTTCATCGGCCTCGCGGGTGTTCTCGCGCGCGTTCGCCTCGGGACTACTGTCGTGCGGCATTAACGTTGTCGACCTGCAGACGCTGCCGATTCCGGTCATGCGCTACGAGCTGAAATCCGGTAAACACGGCGGCGGCGTGCATGTACGCCAAAACCCGGTGGATTATCACATCACCGACCTGATCTTCATCGGTCCCGACGGTATGGACTTGCCAACGCGCAAGACCCGCGCCATCGAGACGCTCTTCGCCCGCGAAGATTTTCGCCGCGTCGGTGTTGAGAGCGTCGGCACCCTCGACTATCCAACCCGCATCGTCGAATCGTATCGCAGCGACTTCCTCAAGCACATCGACGTTGAGGCGATTGTCAACCGACGGTTCAAGATTGTGATCGACTTCATCCACGGCGGCGCCTCGGAGATCTTCGGCAGTATCTTCAGCACTCTGAATGCTGAGCTGATCTCGATCAATGCTTTCCCGAATCCCACGCTGCCGCCGGCCCAGAGCAGCAATTCGATCGAGCAACTCGGCTCGATTGTCAAGTCCCTGGGCGCCGATTTCGGAATCCAGCTGGCCCGCAGCGCCGAAAAGATCACCGTTGTCGATCGGGACGGCGAGCGGATCTCGGATCAGTTGTTGCTCTTGATGGTGACGTCGCTGTTCCTGAGTACTTACCAGACGCGAAAGATTGCGGTGCCGATCATGGCCAGTATGGGCGTTGAACAGATCGCTCGGCAGTACGGAGTGCAGGTTATACGTGTGCGCGGGGATCATCTGGCCATGATGCAGGCATTTATGGGTGATGAAGTTGATTTCGTCGGCGGCACTCGCGGCGGCTTTTTGCTATCGAGATTTCAACTGGGCGCGGACGGCATGTTCGCAACGGTCAAGCTGATGGAAATGCTGGCTCGCAATCGGGCCGATTTGGCGGAGCTGCGCCGCGAGTTCGAGAAGTACCATGCCTCGGTGCGACAGGTACCGTGCTCCTGGTCGAAGAAAGGCCAGGTCATGCGCCTGCTGATGGAACATACCGAAGGCCGCGAGCGGCAATTAGTCGACGGCGCGCGCTTTCTCGAGGACGGCGGTTGGATCTGGATTGCGCCGGATCGCAATGCAGCGTACTTCACTGTGGTCGCCGAGTCGGAGGATCGCAAACGCGCCGAGGAAATGGCGGCGGCCTACCACGAGCAGGTCATACGCTGGCAGCAGTAGCGTCGTGCCAACCGCCAATTGGTTGACAAGCTGCCTGACATGCAGACTCGCTGCCTGTCAGATTTAATACCTGGGGCACAAAAACGGAGGAGATCGTATGCCGGAGGACCAAAATCAAAATCCGGGGAGTTCGCTTGGACTGGAGCAATTGCGCCGGCAGATGCGTGACAATCAGAATCTCACTCTCGGGATTTTTGGTGGCGCCTTGGGCGGCGTGATCGGAGCCGTCGCCTGGGGTCTGCTGACGTGGATTACTCATATCCAGATTGGCTACGCCGCCATCGGTGTCGGCTTTTTGGCGGAACTGGGTGTTCGTCTGCTGGGACGGGGAATCGACACCTCATTTGCCGTTGTCGGCGCGGTGATGGCGCTGCTGGGAGTCCTCTTGGGCAACCTGTTCTGGGCCTGTATCGAAATCGCACGTCAGGAGGGCGTTCCTCTTTCAGCCGTAGCTGCGTCTCTGAATTCGGAGTTGATCAGTACCATTTTTCGGAAGACTTTCAGTCCAATCGACTTGCTCTTCTACGGGATTGCCGTCTGGGCCGGATTCAAGTATGCACGACTGAGTCCGCCAGACGCCGAAGTAATCGATGCTGTAAAAACGTCTTAGGCGCGACGCAGCTCAGAGCGAGAATTTCCACGCGCACCAGAACTGCGGGTGCTTCGGGTCGGGCGGGCAACAAACACATTCGGTTCTAATCCGCGGATCAATCGTCTGCGCAAAGAGGGAATACTCGACAATACCCACTTCCCTGCAGGGGAATGGTTGCATCTGCTGCCGTTGGCGTGCCGATTGCACACGACAATCGGTCATCCGGAAGGTGAAGCTGGTTGGGGTCGCATCGACGATATCTTGCACGTTGATATAGGCGTAAAGCCGATAGCTCAAGGCGAGCTTGAGCGCTGCCAGCCCTCCGTTGGGGGCGATATTGTGTCGCGCCATGATGCGCTTGGCTTCGATAACGGTGAATCGCTCCCAGGCCAGCTTATCGAGTTCGATCGCCTTGTCCATTCCAAACGATTGTTCAACCGCTTGGAACCACAAGCCATCGTGCGCCAGCCAAAGTTTGGCGGCGTCTTCCAGCATGCCGCGTTCGTGCTCGTTCATGCTATTTGAGCACCTCGGAATCGGCCTTGGGTTGCTGCCAGTGTTGTACGATTCCCCAAGCTGTGGTGGAGATGCCGTCGAGCTGCACGTTGCCGATCACTTCGGCGATCGCAAAGCCGGAGGTATAGAATAGGCGGGCATCATGGAAGGCAACATTGAGGTCGAGACCAAGTTCGCCGACAGCGACGATCTTGCGATTGGCCAGCCAATCGAAGATTTTACGGTCGCGCTGGAGATCTTCTGAGCGGATACGCACGAAGTTGGAGCCCTCAGCGGCACTGATCCCACCAGCGCGGTCAATCACGACGAAGTTCTTGAGCAGGCGATCGCCCGCCGTTGTCGAATCAGACGAAGCAATGATGGTGGCACCCGACTCCGTCTTGACGGCAAGCCAGTCGTAGTTCGTGAATTCAATCCCCGCGCCGGATTTATCGATGACATTGAAGCCTTCGATTTGAATCAGCTCATAGATTACCGTGCCGCGGACTTCAGATCCCCTGTAACGCAAAAGACCAGTGCCGATACCGTGTGCGCGTTTGCGATCGCTGCCATTCGTGTTCACTTGTACCGGCTGCAGATCGGTAAACTCCATTTCGAGCGAAATGCCGCGCCAATTGTAGCGGATGATGCCCGACTTCGCGGGAGCCGTCCACTCGAGACCGCCAAACGTGAACGGTGCCTGCTGCTCGAGTTGTTGGGCATCGTGGCGCATCTTGGTGTAAGGGAGTGCTTGCCAGTATGAGCCTTCGAGAACGAAGCCCGAGAAATCACGTTCGGCGCGGATGAATTTGTTGTCCTTGAGCGCCCGGCGAAAAGTGAATACGACCGCGCTTCGGAGCGTATCTTGCCGCGCCAAAAAGACGAAGTTCTCGATGATACTGTAGTTCTTATGCTTGGAATCAAGGCGGACTTCTGTCGGCACGAGGACATCGGGGTCGACACGGTGGGCCGTGTCGACGAACCCTGAGGCGCCGTCGAAGCTACCGCCGAGATCGCCGCTGCAGCCGGCCAACGTCAGGGCCAGGAGCAGCGTTCCGATAAGCGTGAATCTGAGCCACATCGTGGGAGTATGGTACCAGAAATGCCGCGCCAGACAAGGCAAAAGTTCACCTCAGGATCGGTTGCCTCGCGGGCGGAATCGGGTATATTAATATGGCATGTTACTGGCAATCGATATCGGCAACACCAATGTCGTGATCGGCTTCTACGAAGGCGAGAAGTTGCTCACCTCTTTGCGCTTCGCCACCGACCACGCGCGCACGGCGGACGAATCGGCGTTGCTCTTGAGTCAGTTCATGCAGATAAAAGGGCTCGGGGGCGTGGATGGGATCGCCCTGGCTACGGTCGTGCCGCGCCTCGATCCGGTATTCCGGCAAATGAGCAAGACGCACTTCGGGATCGAGCCGGTGGTGGTACACGCGGGGCTCAAGTTCAATATTCGGTTTGACTATCCCCATCCCAACGAGATCGGTACCGACCGCATCTGCAATTCCGTGGCGGCGTTCGCGCGCTTCGGCGGGCCGGCGATCGTCGTTGATTTTGGCACGGCAACGACTTTTGACGTGATCTCCAAGGACGGCGCTTATTTGGGCGGAGTGATTGCCCCCGGCATCGAGACGGCGCAGAGCGCGTTGGCGCATCGCGCGGCGCAGCTTTTCAAGATTTCGTTTGAAGCGCCCAAGTCGCCAATCGGCAAGTCAACGGAAGAGGCCATGAAAGCCGGTTTCTATCTGGGCGCGGTCGGCCAGGCGGATTACATCATTGAGCAACTTCAGAAGGCGATGGGATCTTTGCCGCGAATCGTTGCGACCGGCGGCTTGGCCAGCCTGA
Organism: Candidatus Zixiibacteriota bacterium; assembly: GCA_020853795.1. Taxonomy (NCBI): domain Bacteria; kingdom Pseudomonadati; phylum Candidatus Zixiibacteriota; species Candidatus Zixiibacteriota bacterium. The sequence goes on along the minus strand of JADYYF010000153.1, from coordinate 8,549 downwards.
TCGCGCCGGCTTCCAAGTATATCAAGGACGTCCTCCCCGACATCACCCTCGATGGTCTGCGGTTGATTTACGAAATGAACCGGTAGGACGGACATTTTTGTCCGTCACATCCTCACTGGAAGCTACCGTCGGACAGAAACGTCCGCTCTATCTGGCTTGCGCCGACATCATCGGGAAACGCCGCGCCAGATCCATATAACCTTGTCGCGCATAGTCGATCGCTTCGCCCAAGATGCGAGTCGCTTCCTGCGAGGCATGGAAGCCCATCGAATTTTCCGCCGCGACATAATCCAGACGCCACTGCGCCTTGCGATGAAAATCGCGCGGGGCAATAAGGGCGACACTGTCCGCGCCATTGATTTTGGCGGCCGCGATCGCCTTGATCAGATCGATGACGGCTTCTTCAGCACGAATCATCATCGCCTGTGTTTTGTCCTGAATCCGCTCGGCACGGGCGAGAATTTCATCTTCCGGGTAACGGTGGCAATTCTGGCAGGCGCGGGCGATGTTCAACAGCGGGCTGCGCACATGATGATCGCTGATCTTGACGGCGCCCTCACGGTAGTAAGGCATATGGCAGTCAGCGCAGGCGACGCCGGAACGCGCGTGAATCCCCTGGTTCCACATCTCGAACTCCGGGTGCTGCGCTTTGAGCGTCGGTGCGCCGGAGGTGGCGTGCGTCCAGTCCTTGAAACCGGCGCTGTCGTAATAGGCTTCTACCTGATCAATATTCAACCCGTTGTGCCACGGATAGGTGAGCAGCTTGCCGGTGCCCTTGAAATAGTACTCGACATGGCATTGGCCGCAAACGAAGGAGCGCATCTCCTGCCGTGACGCTTCGACGTTGGGGTTGTACGGCTTGGCGCGATCGCCCTTCTGCCAGCGCGTGATGCTGGGCAGATGCGGCAGCGAATAGTCGCTCTCGGCGAGGCGCTGGATACCGTTCAGGAATCCCGGCCGCGTCACGCGAAGTGCCATCGACTTCGGATCGTGGCAGTCCATGCAGGTCACGGGATGGTCGACCAGTTTGCGCGCCTCGGCGTACGGCATGCCGCAGACGATTTCAAAGCCCTTCATCAACTGCGCCAGCGTGTCGCTGTCCGGCACGCCGGCTGCGCGTCCTTGGGCGCGGTAGGCGGGAATGATGGCCGAATGGCAATGCAAGCAGGCGCCCGGCTGCTTGAACTGCTTGACGCGTTCGGTCATGTCCTGATCGGAGAGCATGTAGGCATGGCCACGCTCTTCGCGGTAGTCGACGCCGAAGGCATAGCCGTTGAACAGCTCACGCCAGCGCGGGTCGGCATCCAGCTTCTGAAAAGCGTCGCTGCCGCCGTGCTTGGTGCGCACCGTGTCGACCGTGCGCAGATAGTTGTCGTACTGGCGCGGGAAGTTCTTGCCCCACTCCTTCGGATCGATGGTGTTTTCGTCGATCGTGGCGATCTGGAACACGACCTGTTTGGCTTCTTCCTTCCGCAGCGAGATATTCTGCATCAGCAGCAGCACGGCAAAGGTCGCCGCGGCGATCACGATCAGAATCAGCGCATAGAGCCACAGGCGGGACGACTGTCTTTCGGCCATAATCGAGATATCCTCCTAATGAGCTGCGCCGTGGCCGACCTCGCGGTGGCACCGCACGCAGTTTTGATGATCATCCGCATGGGTAAACGTCCCGACCGATTCGCTGATTAACTGGGCGTGGCAGCGCAGGCAATTCTGCTGGAGCACTTCGCGGTTGGCGGGGCGAATGGCAATCGGTTCGTGAAAATCCTGAAAAGTGAATTTGCGCGAGTGGTTGAAGCCGTTTTCGGCCTTGACAATGTAGCGGCCGGGAAACGACGGCGGCAGATGGCAGTCGTTGCAGACCGCGACGCCGTGATGGCTGCCCTTCTGCCAACTGTCAAATTGCTCGCGCATGATGTGGCAGTTGATACAGACATTGGGATCGTCCGATAAGTAGGAACCGCCCTTGGCGTAGTAGAAGGTGTAGAAACCGATCCCGAAGAACAGCCCGGCGACGATCACGATCGCCAAAAGCCATTTGGAGACGGCGGTGTTGGATCGGGAATCAGGAGTTTGCGTCATCAAGGCGTCGACCCTCCATCGACAGGCAATGAGCAGTTCGCGCGAGCCGAAGTCCACCATTATCTTCGGCGGGAGGGAGGATGGGAGGAATGTTGGGAGAAGTCTTTGACTTTAGTCAAGAGTCACTCCAGCCGGCTGCAAAATCATGCCTGGGATCAGTTTCTTGACGCATTGACAGATTACCGATTTTAAGTATCTTTACTTGTTACTGCCCTGTTTGGAATTACCTTGTGTATTCAGCCTGTTGCTGAAGAAACGACCGGACAACCCATCGAGAACTGAGTCAAAAAATGAATTTTTCCGTCATCCAACGGCGCCCCTCACCGACTTCTCGCTACATATCGCTGAGCATGGCGCTCGCAATCGTTCTGTGGAGTTTTGCCTCTGCTGACTCCCTGGCGCCGCGCCAACCGCTGACCGACGTGCCGCTCTTCACCCAGCTGGGCAAACAGTACGAACTCAACGTCAAGTTCCGTGACGATCTGTTGATGCGCGCCACGGCCGACGGCAAGATCTCATCCCCCGCAAAGGCGGCCGCCGATAACGTGTCGAGAGTTGCGGGTCAATTTGCGTTGCGCTTCGAGCAATTGATTCAACTGCCGGATGCGAAAATCGAAAAACTCGAGCAGCGAGCCGCCACGATGTCCCGTGAGGCGCAGCCCGATTTGCGCGGCATCATGCTGGTCAGAATTACCGGCGCCGACAATGCCACGCTCGAGCCCGCCGCTCGCGCGTTGCGGGCTCTTCCCGAAGTTGAGTATGTGTATCTTGCTGAAATCACTCCCCCGCCACCGGGCGACTACGCTCCACCCACGCCGAATTATGTTGCACTGCAGGGCTACCGCGGCCCTGATCCGGGATTCAATGTCGATTATCTCTGGACGCGCAACGGCAAGGGGCAGAATGTGCGCTATTCCGATTGCGAGTATGGCTGGGATGTGCTTCATGAGGACCTCGTCGATATTCCGATTGTCGTTGAAGCGGGGCAGACGATGAACTCGCCATTCGGCAACGACCATGGCACCTCGGCAGTCGGCATCACCGCCGCTCCCAGCAACGGCTACGGCGTCACGGGCATTGCGCCATTGGCGGCGAGCGTCAACGTCTATCCAGAGATTTCGGTCGAGCAGGGTTCGCGTCGCGCGACGTGCATCGCCAATGCGATTGCCGATTCCGACCCCGGCGATGTCGTGTTGCTGGAAATGCAGACCGGCGGTGCCGGCGGCGGCTATGCGCCCGCGGAGTACGATCCGACGGTGTGGAACGTGGTCAAGAATGGTGGTGATCAAAACGTCATTGTCGTAGCTGCGGCCGGCAACGGCAATCAGGACCTGGATAGCGCCCCCTACTCCAGCTATATGGCGCGCGGCGATTCCAAATCGATCATCATCGGGGCCGGTTCATCATCAACCGGTCACCACAAACTCGACTTCTCCACCTACGGCAGCCGCGTCAATGTCCAGGCTTGGGGGCAAAACGTCTTCACCTCCGGTTACGGCGACTATGCGGTTGTCGGCGGTGACGATCACCAAAGCTACACCAGTAGTTTCAACGGCACCAGCTCGGCATCGGCGGTCTCTGCCGGCTTAGTGACGGCGCTGCAGTCATACGCCAAGCAGGTGATCAATCGCCCGCTCACTCCGCTGGAGATGCGGACGCTTTTGATGCTAACCGGCACGCCGCAGGGCACCGGCGGCCATATCGGCCCGGCGATTAATTTGCGCACTGCTGCCAGCGCTATCTGTCAGTATATGGCCTCACCGGTTGATGCCGATCACGACATTGTCAACGATCCTTGCGACAATTGCGTCAATGTGGCCAATCCAAATCAGGACGATCTTGACGGCGACGGCATCGGCGATGCCTGCGACAGCGATTCCGACAACGACGGAATCGCTAACACCACCGACAACTGCCCGCTGATTGCCAATCTCGACCAAACCGACACCGACAACGATCTGGCCGGCGATGCTTGCGACAACTGCGACTCTACGCCTAACCCCGAGCAGTACGACGAAAATGGCGACGGTATCGGCGATGCTTGCGACGGTCAGTTGCATATTCAGAACTACGCCATGCCGGACGGTGTCTTAAATGATCCCTATTCCTTGAGCCTATACGCCATCGGCGGGACGCCGCCGTACACGTGGAACTTCCTCGGCGGCGATCTGCCATTCGGCTGCAACTTCAACGGCGGAACCACCGGCACGATCGACGGCACGCCGAGCTACGTGGCGACCTTCTACTTTAGTTTCGAGTGCCGCGATTCCGGGGTACCCCAGAAAGCGGACACGATGTCGGCCAGCATCAGGATTATCGAACCGCCCTACGTCTGCGGCGATGCCGATGGCAGTGCTGCTGTCAACATCTCGGATGCGGTGTATCTGATCAGCTACATATTTGCCGGCGGTCCAGCACCGAATCCACTGGAATCCGCCGATGCCGACTGCTCCGGTACGGTAAACATTTCCGATGCAGTTTACCTGATCAGCTTCATCTTCTCGGGTGGCCCGGCGCCGTGCGCGGGGTGTTGAGGCTGTAGGGAATCTCAGCGGCCGACGACGTGCGCTGTCGGCCGCCTCTTGGAGGCAAGCCCAATCGACGCTGTTTGGTGCTGCAGAGCGGGCCCGGCGCAGAGAATCAGCTTGACAATGTGGTCAAAGAACTCAATATTGCTTGAGCCATCACGATTATCTCCGGCTATCTCCAATTCCATTCGACAACTGCCAGTTCGCACATTTGGGCATGAGCACTTTCGGTGCGGTTGACTCGCTGCACTATCCCTCAGTCTCCCGCCTCAGATTGGCTCGGCCGGAATGTTAGGTATACCAGTTTAGGTAGGACTCAAAACAAGAGGAACCAAGATGCCTCGTATCAAGATGCTTCTGGCTTTCATAGCTGTCGCCGGAGTGCTTGCATTGGGCTGCACAAAATCGATCGAACCAACAGGCAGCTATGCTTCAGCTTCGGATGAGATTGTCAGGTTGGAAGCCATCGCCAAACAAACGTGTACCGGCACGACGCCGTCGCCACTTGTCACCGTCAATTTGGGCGGCAACGCGCTGACGTTTTGGCCGTTCACCAGTGATGATCTCAGTAACGATCCGCAGGACCCGATCAACGTCATCTTCTTCGGGAAGGCCGACCCTCGGGACATTCGGGCCGCGCTGATGTCGCTGGATGGCGATCGCTCGGCCTTCGGCATGCCGCCGGTGCCGCCCTTCAATTCGACCTGGGTCGATGCGATCGGCGACGTCCAGGCCAGCTTCGGCCAAAATTGCGGGTGGTCGGCGGGTGTTGTCCAGCTTGCCTGCGGTGATTATTCCCCCGCGCGATTTCACCTTCGCCTGTTCAAGATCGGTAACTGGACGGTCGGTAATGTTCATTTCGAGATCCTGATTCCCGGTACCACCGACCATCAGGTTATCAGTTGGGAATTGGCCGAACAATTCGTGAAAGTGGATTTGATCCGCAGTGGTTTGCTGGCTCCGGATCTACCGTTTGCCGAGACGGGCGACATCAATCCGGCCCCCTTCCGCACAATCCCGTCGATCATCTACAATGGGCTGCCGATCGAACTTCGTGCCGCCATCGGCGGGCCGCTTGGTGATGTCAGCGCGGATGTTCCGATCCTTACTGATGGTAAGGCCACCATGATGAAGGTCGCTTCCAAAGTTCCGCGCAACACCGGTGTCTTCGTTCAGGATTTCGTATTGAATTTCGATCAGGTCATTCCCAAGCCATTCTGCTCCTCCGGTCCGGGCGATTATGTGTACGTCAGTGGTCCGGTGCATCTGCGGCAGACGACGCGGCTGAGTGCGCTGGGCATATATCAGTTCAACTTCTTTGCCGAGGGAGAACTGAGCGTGACACCGGTTAATCCGATGACCGGCGAGCCGATTGGCGAGACGATTCCGGCGACAGTGAGAGAATCACATTCCGGACTCCTGACGAACGTTCTGAGTTGGGCGAGCAGTACGCGCTACCAGCGCCTTGGCGCGCAGAGTGATCCCGAGGCGGCAGTACTGTTTGATTACATCCTGGTCAACTCCCCCGGGCTGAACTACTATAAGCACATCGAAAGATGTGGCGATGAAACCTTTTAGCATAAGTATCCCCATCGTCACGTAGACAGAAGCAACATACTAATCCACCCCTCCCACGCAGCGGGAGGGGTGGATCTGGCCGCGCCGTGAGCAAGGTGTTAGCGGTGACTAATTTCTGACTTGAGCAGCGCTTTATTACAACATAAGACGTTGTACAATAATGTTTTATGAGGCAGCCCGTCCATTTCTCCAAAATCTGATTGACCCCGGAAACCTCCGCCGATATATTCGCGTATAAGCTGTTAGCACTCGACGATGATGAGTGCTAACAAGCCGCCGCGATCGTTCGTAGCATTGAGCGGCTGAACATGAGAAGACAGAAAGCATCGTTGAAATACAAAGCAATCAGTTAACCACTACTAATCCATAAGGAGTGCATTGATGAACATTCATCCGTTGCAAGACCGCGTTCTGGTGAAGCCGCTTCAGCAGGAAGAGGTCAAGAAGGGCGGGATCATCATCCCCGATACCGCCAAGGAAAAACCGCAGGAAGGTCAGATCATGGCCGCCGGTCCGGGCCGCCTCTCCGATGATGGCAAGCTGCTGGCGATGTCCGTCAAGGTCGGCGACAAAATCCTCTACGGAAAGTATTCCGGCTCGGAAGTCTCCGTGGACGGCGCCGAATTCCTGATCATGCGCGAGTCCGATATTCTCGCGGTACTGAAGTAATCCAACGAATCAAGGAGAATTACCAGAATGGCTAAGCAAATAGAATTCGATGCGATTGCCCGCGAGAAACTGCGCAAGGGCGTCGACAAGTTGGCCGATGCGGTGAAGGTCACCCTCGGTCCCAAGGGCCGCAATGTCATCATCGACAAAAAATTCGGCTCCCCCACCGTCACCAAGGACGGCGTCACCGTCGCCAAGGAAGTGGAACTCGAAGATCATTTTGAAAACATGGGCGCCCAGATGGTGCGCGAAGTCGCCAGCAAGACCTCCGATGTCGCCGGCGACGGCACCACCACCGCCACCGTGCTCGCCCAGGCGATCTACACCGAAGGTCTCAAGAACGTCACCGCCGGCGCCAACCCGATGGGGATCAAGCGCGGCATCGAGAAGACCGTCGTGAAGATCATCGATGAGCTCAAGAAGCAGTCGAAGCCGATTGCCGGTAAGAACGAAATCGCCCAGGTCGGCACCATCTCCGCCAACGACGATAAGCAGATCGGCAACCTGATTGCCGAAGCGATGGAGAAGGTCGGCAAGGACGGAGTGATCACCGTCGAAGAAGCCAAGACCACCGACACCACACTGGAAGTCGTCGAAGGTATGCAGTTCGACCGCGGCTATCTGTCGCCGTACTTCATCACCAATCCGGAGTCGATGGAGACCGAGATGGAGGATGCGTACATCCTGATTCACGACAAGAAGATCTCCGCGATGAAGGAACTGCTCCCGATTCTCGAGAAGATCGCCCAGACCGGCCGTCCGCTGCTGATCATCGCCGAAGATGTCGAGTCCGAGGCGCTGGCCACCCTCGTGGTCAACAAGCTGCGCGGTACGCTGAAGGTTTGCGCCGTCAAGGCCCCGGGCTTTGGTGATCGTCGCAAGGCGATGCTCGAAGATGTCGCCGTCCTCACCGGCGGCAAGGTGATCTCGGAAGAACTTGGCTTCAAGCTTGAGAACACCGTGCTCAGCGATCTCGGTGTGGCCAAGAAGATCGTCATCGACAAGGAAAACACCACCGTCGTCGAAGGCAACGGCAAGCAGGCCGATATCAAGGGCCGCATCGAGCAGATCAAGCGGCAGATCGAGGAAACCACCTCGGACTACGACCGCGAGAAATTGCAGGAACGCCTGGCCAAGCTGGCGGGCGGTGTGGCCGTGATCAACGTCGGCGCCGCGACCGAGACCGAAATGAAGGAGAAGAAGGCGCGCGTGGAAGACGCTCTGCACGCAACCCGCGCGGCAGTTGAGGAAGGGATCATCCCGGGCGGCGGCGTGGCCCTGCTGCGGACGATTCCGAAGCTCAACGACATGAAGCTGGATGGCGACGAGATGATCGGCATGCAGATTGTGCGCCGCGCGCTCGAAGCGCCGATTCGCTTCATCGCCGAAAACGCCGGCGCCGAGGGTTCGGTCGTCGTCGAGAAGGTGAAAGGCCAGAACGGCGCGTTCGGTTTCAACGCCCAGTCCGGCGAGTTCGAAGACCTGATGAAGGCGGGCGTTATCGACCCGACCAAGGTCACGCGTTCGGCGCTGGAGAACGCAGCCTCGATTGCCTCGCTGCTGCTGACCACCGAAGCGATCATCTGCGACAAGCCGGAAAAAGAAAAAGCCGGCGCGCCGCCGATGCCTCCGGGCGGCGGCTACGGCGACATGTACTAAGCCGAAGAGGTTTGATGATAGACGGCGGATCGG